>NZ_JBHVZA010000014.1:0-231689 GCF_042880275.1 Streptomyces sp. NPDC058308 | reverse complement strand
GGCCGGGGCGCCGCGGCCGCCGCGGCCGCGCCCGTCACCGCGCCGCCGCCCCCGCAGCAGCCGCCGCCCGCGCCGTCCCGGGCGCCCTTCGCCGTCACGCCCGACGCGGGTCCCGTGCGGCTGGCCGGGGCGAAGGTGCCGATCGGGCCCGGGCCGCGGGTGGCCGACGCCCGCGGCCCCGGCGCCGTGCCCCGCGACTCCGGACTCGCCGCCTCCTGGTCGCGGTCCTCGGCCCACCGGGCCGGCAGCAACGGCGTCGACCCGGCGGCCGCCGCGGTCCCCGCGCCCGCCCCGGCGCCCGACGCGAGCCCCGCGTCGTGGCGGCCGTGGCGGTTCCGGATGTCCAACGACGTCTGGGGCACCCCCGCCGTCGCGGGCAACCTGGTCTACGTGACCTCCTTCGAGGTGCACGCCCTCGACGTCGGCACCGGCCGCCGCAGCTTCAAGACCCGGGACGTCGCCTGGTCCATGGCGGTCGCGGACGGCCGCATCCACGCCTCCGACGGCCCCACGCTCTACGCCCTCGACGGCGCCGACGGCTCCGACCTCTGGCGCCTTTCGACCGATGCCTGGGTGTACTCCCTCCAGGCCGACCGCGGCACGGTCGTCACCGGCACGCGCGGCGGCGGCGTCCAGGCCTGGGAGGCGGTCAACGGCGAGAAGCTCTGGGAGATCACCGGCGCCCAGACCGACTTCGAGACCCCCGAGGCCGGGCCGCTCGTCATCGACGGCACGGTGTACGTCTGGAAGGGTGCCCGGCTGCGGGCGCTGGAGGCGCGGACCGGCGACGAACGCTGGTCCTACCCCGTGGGCGACGCGGCCTCTTGCGGCGGCGTACCGGTACGGCTCACGCAGGCGCAGGACGGCTATGTGTACGTGGCCGCCGGCACCCGCGTCCTCGCCATCGACGTGATCAGCGGGCACGTCCGCTGGCACTTCGAGGCACCGGCCGCCTTCCTCTGCCCGCCCGCCTTCGCGCCCGGACCCGCCGTGACGGGCGGCGGCGTCTACCTCGCCGACTACCTCGGCACGGTCTACGCCCTCGACGCGACGGACGGCCGCGACCGCTGGCGCATCGCCACGGAGTCCCGCTCCTCGATCGAACCGGTCCTCGTCGCGGACGGCCACGTCCACGTGGGCAGCGGCAAGGGCCTCTACACCCTCGACGCGGTCACGGGCACGCCGAAGTGGCGCTTCCAGGCGGGCGGCGAAGTTGTCGGCGCGCCCGTCGTCGCCGACCGGCGCATCCACTTCGGCTCCACCGACCACCTGCTCTACACCCTGAAGGCCGACGACGGCCGCCTCCGCTGGAAGCTGGCCACGGGCGGGGAGATCACCGGGGCGCCGGTCGTGCGGGACGGCGTCGTCTACGCATGCAGCAAGGACCGCTGCGTGTACGCGCTGGACGCGGAGCGGGGTACGGGGACGTCACCCAGGTAGGAGTGGCGCCGGGTGGCCCCGCCCGCTCACCGCTCCGGTCACCGCTCCGGGGGCTTCGGCCAGGACGGGGGCGTCGACGGGGGTGCCGACGGGGGCGGGGTCTGGGGCCAGCTGGCTGTGTCCGCCTCCGCGTCCGCGCCCGTGGCTGTGTCCGTGTCGCTCGTTGGCGGTGCGGTGGGAGGCTGGTGGTACGGGGGCTGGTCCTGGTACGGGCGGGGGTCTTGGGTCTCGTACGGGTACGGGGGCGGTTCTTGTGCCCCGTACGGGTACGGCTCCGGGTCCGCGTACGCGCCCGAGGCCGGTCCCGTGGCCGCCGGTTCCATGACCTCCGGTTCCCGGCGCCCGCGCCCGCGCGCCCGGGAGCCGCGCCGCGCACGTCCGCTCATGAGCGCCGCGCCGAGCAGCAACAGCACGCCGCCGCCGAGGCTGCCGAGCAGCCCCTGGCCCAGACCCGAGCCGTCGCCCGCGACGGCCAGACCGCCTTCCGCCTGACCCTGCCGGACCATCCACAGCACCGTGAAACCGAGCACGAGCACGCCCGCGAGCGCCACCAGGAGCCGGGACCGCAGCACCAGGCCGACCAGCGTGAGCAGCGCCGCGAAGGCGAACGGCAGGAAGAGGGAGCCGAAGAGCTCCGCCCCCGCGCCGGTGATGCCGCCGCCGGAGAACAGCTCCTCGATGCGGAAGTCACGCCCGTGACGGCCGTCGTACCAGGCTCGGAAGGGGCTCCATACGGCGGCCGTCGCTCCGATGAGAGCGAGGACCGACCCGACGACGTTGCGGATCATGGCGGGCTGCCTCCTGGGCGTGCGTCTCGCTCTGCGCATCCGTACGCGGCTCTCAAGATCGACGCTACGCCGGGTGCGTGCCCCCCGCCAGGTGGCCAGACTGGCCCCCATGGACGAGGAAGAACGACACCGCGCGCAGGAAGAACGACACCGCGCGCACCTGCGGGCCTGGTGGTCGCACCGCCAGGGCCTCGACGGCAGCCTCATCGGCGCCGCCCCCGCCGACGTCCTGGCCCGTACCGGCTGGGCCCGCTCCGTCGGGGGCTCCGGCCCCTATCTGGGCCTGCGCGCCCGCTGCGGCGCCTCCCGGGAGGAGGTCGACGGCGCGGTCGCGCGGCTCGACATCCACGAGCTGCCCTCCGCCCGCGGCTGTGCCTACGTACTGCCCGCCGTCGACTTCGCCCTCGGCCTCACCGTCGGCGCCCACGCCCCGGAGGCCGAGGCCCGGCAGGCCGCGAAGCATCTGGGGGTCACCTCGGGTGAGCTGGACGACCTGTGCGCGGCCGTGCACGACGCCCTCGGTGACGTACCGCTGGACCCCGCGAGGATCAAGGCCGCCACGGGCGGCGCCGTGCGCGCTCTCGGCCCCGAGGGCAAGAAGCGCGGGCTCGGCACGACCCTGCCGCTCGCCCTCGGACTGCTGCAGGCGCGCGGCCGGATCCGCCGCGTCCCGGTGAGCGGCCGCCTCGACCAGCAGCGGTACGGATACGTCGTCTGGGACCTCGATCTGGGCGACCGCACCCCCGAGACCGCCCGCGCCGAACTCGCCCGCCGCTACTTCGACTGGGCGGCCCCGGCCTCGCTCGCGCACTTCCGGTGGTTCTCCGGTCTCACCGCGGCGGCCGCCAAGGCCGCGGTCGCCGGGCTCGGCCTCGTCGACGTGGGCGACGGGCTGCTGATGCCGCCCGGCCTTCTCGACGACTTCGAGGCTTTCACCGCGCCCGCCGACCCCTCGTACGCCCTGCTCGCCGGCGTCGACGGCATCCACCTCCTGCACCGCGACTTCGGCCGGATCGTCGAACCGGCCGACGCGGAAGGGGAGTTCGGCGGCAAGCGGCTCGGCGGCCTGGCCGACGCGCCCGCGCACATGATCGTCGACCGGGGGCGGCTCGTCGGGCTCTGGGAGTACGACGTCGGGGCGGAGGTGGTGGTGTGGCGGGTCTTCGGCGGAGGGCGGCGGGGGAAGGGCGATGCCGCGCTGCGTGCGGCGGTCGCCGCCACCGAGGCCTTCGTGCGCGACGAACTCGGCGATGCGCGCTCCTTCAGCCTCGACTCCCCCAGGAGCCGGGAGCCGCGCGTCGCGGAGCTGCGGGACTGAGATCCTGTCTGTGAACCCGCGCCTGCGCGGCGACGCCCGGCGGCCGTGCGTGGTGCGTCATCTCGTGCGGAAGCCGCCGCTGCGGCGGGTGGCGAACAGGGCCGCCTGGCGGTCCGGCGGCAGGTTCCCCAGCGTGATCAGGTGGGGCGCGTGCGCCAGTCCCTGGGTGCGGGCCGCCTCCTTCGCCGACCAGAGAGCCCGTACGGTGCCCTGCACCGCCTCGGTGGGGTACGAGGCGATGGTCGCGGCAGCCAGGACGGCCGCCGCCAACGCGCCACCTGTGGGCGTCAGTTCGGAGACCAGGCCCGTCTCGTACGCGCGGCGCGCGGAGATCCGCTCGGCCGTGCCCATCAGCGCCATCCTGGCGACCTCGCCGAACGGCATGCGCTGGGCCATGTGGACCGACTCGTACGCGCTGACCATCCCGTACGTGGTGTGCGGGTCGAAGAACGTGGCGTGCTCGTCGGCGACGACGAACTCGGCCTCGCCGATGAGGTAGAAGGCGCCGCCGCACGCCATGCCGTTGACCGCGGCGATCACCGGCTTCCAGAGGTCGTTCGCCTTCGGGCCGATCGTGCGGAGCGGATCGTCGATCGTGTACGGGGAGGCGGGCTGGGGGACCTCCGCGGCGCGGTCGATGCCGGAGCAGAAGGCCTTCTCGCCCGCCCCCGTCACGACCACCGCCCGGACGGTGTCGTCGTGGCGGAACCGCCGCCAGGTGGCGGTCAGTTCGGCGGCCGTGTCGAGGTCGATCGCGTTGTGGCGCTGCGGCCGGTCCAGGGTGAGAACCGCCACGCCCGTCTCCTCGTCGACCGCCGTGCGCAGCCCTGGCCCCGGCGCCGGTGTCACCCCCGGCGGCGGTGTCACGGCCGCTCCAGGATCCAGCGCGGGACGACGACGCCGCCGACGTCCGCGAAGACGGCCTGCACCTTCGCGCCGATGCGCAGCCGTTCCCGGGGCACGGAGTTCAGGGCTGCGTCGGGGGCGGCGACGAGGTTGCCGACGAGGCGGATGCGGGGGGCGTCGGCGAGTTCGACGACGATCGCGTTGTAGCCCGGCTGCGCGGCGTAGGCGGGCAGGAGGGGCGGGTGCGGGAGGACGTAGGACCAGATGCGGCCGCGGCCGCTCATCCTGCGCCATTCGCTGTCGAAGGACTGGCAGTGGGGGCAGCAGGGTCTGGGCGGGAAGCGGAGTGCGCCGCAGGGGGTGCAGGCTTGTACGCGGAGTTCGCCCTGGGCGGCGTGGAACCAGAAGGGCGCGCCGTCGTCGTCGATGGTGGGGGTGAGGAGGGTCTCGGCCGGTGTCGCGTCTGCCATGTGGGTGTCCCTTGCCGGGTGCGGGCTTCTTAGTGGCTGGTCGCGCAGTTCCCCGCGCCCCTTAAGGGGCTCGTTGCCGGGCGCGGGTCTCTTTGTGGTTGGTCGCGCAGTTCCTCGCGCCCCTTAAGGGGCGCGGCCCCCATCAGGGCGACCGGAGCAGGATCGCCGATGTCGGGACGCCCTCACCCGCCGTCACCAGGCAGGTCGACGCGTTCGGGACCTGGGCCGTGCTCGTGCCCCGGAGTTGTTTGACGCCCTCGTTGATGAGGTTGAAGCCGTGGACGTAGGCCTCGCTGAGGCCGCCGCCTCCCGTGTTGATCGGCAGGCGGCCGCCGCTCTCCAGCGCGCCGCCCTCCGTGAAGGCCCCGCCCTCGCCACGGCCGCAGAATCCGTAGCCCTCCAGGGAGAGCGGGATGAGCGGGGTGAACGCGTCGTAGATCTGGGCGACGTCCACGTCCTGCGGGCCGAAGTCCGCCTCTTTCCACAGGTGTCGGGCGGCCGTCCAGGCGGGCCCGGAGAGCGGGTCGTCGTTCCAGTAGTTGACCATGCCGTGGTGCTGGGCGGGCAGGCCCTGGGCGACGGAGTGGACGTACACCGGCCGCTGCCGGCAGTCGCGCGCCCGCTCGGCCGGGACGATCACGCAGGCCAGCGCACCGTCCGTCTCCAGGCAGTTGTCGAAGAGGCAGAGCGGCTCGCTGATCCAGCGGGACGTCATATACATGTCGCGGGTCAGCGGGCGTTCGTACATCATCGCGGCCGGGTTCTGGTTGGCGCGGTTGCGGCAGGCGAGGGCGACGTTGAAGAGATGGTCGCGGGTCGTGCCGTACTCGTGCATGTGGCGGCGGGCCAGCATCGCGATCTCGTCGGCGGGGCGGAGCAGGCCGAAGGGGCGCGTCCACTGGGCGGGCGTGGGGAGTTGGACCGCGGTGTTCTTCCAGGGGCGCGGGCCGCTGCCGCGTTTGCGGGAACGCCAGGCGACGCCGACGGACGCCTGTCCGGTGGCGACGGCGGCGGCGAGGTGGGCGACGGTCGCGCACGAACCGCCGCCGCCGTAACCGACCTTGCTGAAGAAGGTCACGTCGCCCGCCCCGACGGCCTTGGCGACCTCGACCTCGTCGGTCTCCTCCATCGTGTACGAGGCGAAGGCGTCGACCTCGGACGGGGCGATACCGGCGTCGGCGAGCGCGGCGACGATGGCACGGCACGCCAATTCCTTCTCGCTCTGCGGGAGTTGCTTGGCGAAGGGGGTCTGTCCTATCCCCACTATCGCGGTAGCGTCCTTGAGTGAAGCCATGGGCAGCGGCACCTCCGGATTGCGGGCCCTGTAGCGGTCCGACGCCATGCCGCAGGCGCGTCCGGCCTGCTGACAGGGCGTCAGGGTACCGCTAATCTGACGGGCAGTCAGCTACACGTCGGGAGGGGCTTGCGATGCGCGGCGACCTGGAGTGGGGCAGCATCCCGGGACTGGTGCGGGCGGCCGCCGAGCGGTACGGGCCGCGCGAGGCGGTCGTCGAGGGCCGCACCCGCGTCTCGTACCGGGAACTGGGCGAGCGCGTGGAGCGGGCCGCGGCCGCCTGCATGGCAAGCGGCGTCGAACCCGGCGACCGCGTCGCCGTCTGGGCGCCGAACACCCTCGACTGGATCGTCTCCGCACTCGGCGCGGTCTCGGCCGGCGCGGTCCTCGTCCCCCTCAACACCCGCTTCAAGGGCGCGGAGACGGCGTACGTCCTGGCACGCAGCCGCGCCAAGCTCCTCTTCATCACGGGCACGTTCCTCGGCACCTCCTACGTCGCCTCGCTGCGGCGCGCGGCGGCCGAGGGACCCGGGGACGGCCCGCTGCCCGGCCTGCCGCACCTGGAGCAGGTCGTCGTGCTCTCCGACGACGCCCCGCAGTCCTTCCGGACCTGGAAGGACTTCCTGGCGAGCGGCGACCCGGTGTCCGGTGGCGCGGTCCGCACCCGCGCGGAGTCGGTCGACGGCGCCGCGCCCTCGGACATCATCTTCACGTCCGGCACCACGGGCCGCCCCAAGGGCGCCGTGATCACCCACGCCCAGACCCTGCGCTGCTACGACGTGTGGAGCGATCTGGCCGGGCTGCGCGAGGGCGACCGCTATCTGATCGTGAACCCGTTCTTCCACACCTTCGGCTACAAGGCGGGCATCATCGCCTGCCTGATGCGGGGCGCGACGATGGTCCCGCAGCCCGTCTTCAACGTCGACACCGTCCTCGCCAACGTCGCCGCGGAACGCATCTCGGTCCTGCCGGGACCGCCCACCCTGCACCAGTCGATCCTCGACCACCCCTCGCGCGACCAGCACGACCTGTCCGCGCTGCGGCTCGTGGTGACCGGCGCCGCGGTGGTGCCGCTGCAGCTGGTGGAACGGCTGCGGGCGGAGCTGCGGATCGCCACCGTCCTGACGGCGTACGGCCTCTCGGAGGCGAGCGGCATCGTCACGATGTGCCGGCGCGGCGACCCGGTCGAGGTCGTCGCGGCGACGTCGGGGCGGGCCATCCCCGACACGGAGGTACGGGTGGTGACGCCCTCGGGGGAGCCGCTGGCGCCGGGCCGCCCGGGTGAGATCCTCGTCCGCGGCCACCACGTCATGCAGGGCTACTTCGAGGACCCGGCGGGGACGAAGCAGTGCGTGACGCCCGACGGGTGGCTGCGCACGGGTGACGTGGGCGTCCTCGACACGGAGGGCAACCTCCGCATCACGGACCGGATCAAGGACATGTTCATCGTCGGCGGTTTCAACGCCTACCCCGCAGAAATAGAGCAGCTCCTCGGCACGCACCCCGGCGTGGCGGACGTGGCGGTGATCGGGGTGCCGGACCCGCGGCTCGGCGAGGTCGGCAAGGCGTACGTGGTGCGGCGCCGGGGATCGGTGGTGACGGCGGACGACCTGATCGCCTGGGCCCGCCGGGAGATGGCGAACTACAAGGTCCCGCGCGGGGTCGAGTTCGTGGCGGAACTGCCGAGGAACGCGAGCGGGAAGGTGGTCAAGGGGGAGTTGCGGGGCCGGGCCGCCGGATAGGCGTAGCTCCCCCCCCGTAAGGAAATCCGTGGACGGGCCCGCGGCAGACCACTTAGTGTGTGGCTCCACGCCCTGAGACGGATGGAAGGAGGCGAGTGCCGTGCGGTTCACACCTTTCCAGCGCTCCCTCTTTCCGCTGTCCCGGCGTGGTTCGTGAGTTCTGACCGGGAGCGCTCCAAGCAGCCTGTATCCCGGAGGAATCCATGACCGATACGGTCATCCGCGCGCTCTCCGCGAGCGACGCCCATCTCTTCGACGCACTCCCCGACCCCCTGGGCGCCCGTGAAGGCCATCGGCGTACCCGGTTCCGCCCCGACTGGAAGCGCGTCGCCCTGCGCGACGGCGAGGTCGTCGCACGCGGCGCGTGGTGGGGCGGCCCCGACGACTCGGAGCCCGTGAACATCAACTGGTTCGACGTGGCCGAGGGCGAGGAGGAGGCCGGGGCCCAGCTCCTGCGCTCCGCTCCCTGGCAGGTCGAACTCGAGATCAACCTGCCGGGCGACTGGCGGGAGAAGGCCGGCCTGCGTGCCGGTGCCGAGTCGCGCTTCGCCGCCGCACGAGCCGCAGGGTACGAACTCCTGGTGGAGCGCCTCGTGTACCGCTGGACCCCGGAGCGAGGTCTGCCCGAGCGGCCCGGACGCCTGCGCTTCAGCGCCGAACCCGACGACGCCGTGTTCTTCGACGCGTTGCGCCGCATCCACTCCGTCACCCTGGACGCCCACGCGCTCAGGGCCATCGGGGAGGGCGGCCTCGACCAGGTCGCCCAGCAGGAACTCGACTTCTTCCACTGGTGCCCCTCCCCTCGGGAGTGGTGGCAGATCGCGCACACGTCGGAGGGCGACCTGGCCGGCATCCACATCCCGGCCCACAACCCCTCCGGCCCGACCATCGGCTTCATCGGAGTCGTCCCGGAACAGCGCGGTCGCGGCTACGCCTACGACCTCCTCGCGGAGTGCACCCATCTCCTCGTCGAGCAGGGCGCGGAGTTCATCGGCGGAGCGACGGACCGGGGCAACTTCCCCATGGCCGCGAACTTCGCCAAGGCCGGCTTCCCCGTCGTCAGCGAGCGCATCAACTTCCACCCGGCGGGCCTAGCGGCCTAGCGGCCTAGCGAGGAGTAGCAGCACGCACTGAGGGGTCCGGTCCGAGGGCAGGTCCGGGCCCCTTGTCGGCGACATGCGGGCAGCTGTCGGAGCAGGTTCATGACTCTGCCACGGCCGTCCCGAGCCTCGGCAACGGCGCTGTGCGCGACTCTGCAACGATGGCGCGATGCACACCGCACGACCGGGCTCCGGCCCTCACCCCCGCCCCCGGATCCTCTTCGTCACGGACCTCGCCTACCAGGCGAAGGGCCGCCGCTACTGCGACGAGGACATCCACCTCACCGCCCGCCTCCGCGAGGACTTCGACGTGGCCCTGTGCCACCCGCTGGACGCGGCGCCCCTGATGGAGAGCGGCGCGTTCGACACGGTGATGGTCCGCAACAGCGGCCCGGCCCTCAACTACCAGGCGCAGTGGGACGACTTCAGGGAACGAGCGGCGCGCGGCGGCTTCCGCGTCTACAACCAGCTGACCGGCAAGGCCGACATGGTCGGCAAGCAGTACCTGCTCGACCTCACGGCGGCCGGCTACCCGGTGATCCCCACGGTCGACGACCCCGGGGAGACGGACCGCCTCCCGGCGACGGACACGTACGTGGTCAAGCCGAAGGCGGGTGCGGACTCGATAGGCCTGGAGTTCGTGCCGAGAGACCGCATCGGGGCGCTCTCGAACGCGTCCCGGGGGCCCGGCGGCTCCGGGGTCCTGATCCAGCCGCGCATCGACTTCACGTACGAGGTCTCGTTCTACTTCGTCGACCGGACCTTCCAGTACGCCCTGCACGCCCCCGACCCCGCCCGCCGCTGGCACCTGGAGAGCTACGCCCCCGCCCCCGCCGATCTGGCCTTCGCCCAGCACTTCGTCGACTGGAACGCGATCGACCACGGCATCCAGCGCGTCGACGCGTGCCGAGCACCGTCCGGTGACCTGCTCCTGGTCGAGCTGGAGGACCTCAACCCGTACCTGTCCCTGGACCTCCTCGACGAGGAGACGCGGGACGCGTTCGTCGCGGCGGTGAAGAGGTCCCTGTCGGCCCACCTGTCGCTCTGACGCCCGGCGGAAGGGGGCCGAGCGGTGTGCTCGGCCCCCTTGGAGGTGGTGCGGTGCCTGCCCCTGAGTCAGTCCTGCGGGGGAGCCGGTATGTGGCCGTCGCCCAGCGGGCCGGTGGGCACGTGGCTGTCCTGCGCGGCGATCGGCGTGTGGCTGTCACCGGGCGGGTTCGGGGCGTGGCTGTCGGCGAGTGCCGGGGCCGCGGCTCCGCCTGCGGTGGCCGCCGCGATGGCGGCGCTGACGAGGAACCTCTTGGCGCGTGTCATTCCAACTCCTCTGACGGGGTGGACTTGCAACGTCGAACGACCTTACTGACGAGGCGACCGAACGTTCGATTCCGCCGACGGCGGGGCGCGATCGTCGTCCCTCTGCTGGTACCCGGTTCTGGACATACGTCGGCCGCGGCGGCTTCCCCTCCGCGCCGCCGCGGCCGACCCCCGTCGGAAATGAAGTCTTTAGGCGTCCGTGGCCGGCGGGGCCGGCTGGTGGCTGTCGTCCAGGAGAGCCGGGGGCGCCGGCTGGTGGCTGTCGCCCTGGGTCGTGATCTTGCCGTCCTTGGGCGGGGCGGGCTGGTGGCTGTCCCCCATGGTGGTGATGTCCTGCTTCTTCGTGGCGTCGCTCATGGTCGTACTCCCATGGAATAGACGGTTCGCTGGGGCAGAACGCCCATTCGGCAACTCCCCCGAGGGTCGCCGAACGGGCGTTCCAGGGCCGCTCACCTTATCTGTGAGGCCCAAGGCGACCCGTCTGCCCCCCGACGCGACGGATCGTTGAGTAGAGAGTGGCATCAGCCCATAAACGTTCGATGAACGCCCCGAGCGCCCCCCCGTCAGGCTGCCGCGATCGGATGCAGGAGTTCCCGGACTTCCTCCGCCTCCGCCGTTCCCGCGCCGCTGTGCAGGGCCAGTGCTTCGAGCCAGCAGGCCCGGGCCCGGTCGACCTGCCCGAGGCTGTCGAGGGACCTGCCCAGCAGGGTCAGCACGTTGGCGCGCATCCAGTCGCCCCCGATGCATCCTGTGGTGAGGGCCTGCTCCGCGTGCTGTGCCGCCTGGGCCGGGCGGCGGTCCGAGAGGTGGACCTGCGCGATGCGGTAATGGGTGGTCCCCTCCCACAGGCGCTGACGGTTCTCCGCGAACACCACCAGGGCTTGGTTGAGCTGATCCAGCGCCTCCGAGAAGCGCTTCGCGTGGGTGAGGGCGATCCCCAGGGCGTACCGGGCGTTGGCGAGGCGGAAGGTGAGACCGAGCTCGTCGTAGATGGCCATCCCCTGCCTGACGAGCTCGATCGCCGCGGAGGTGTGGCCCATCGAGTCGAGGCTCCGGGAACGGTTGCACAGGGCGCTGGCTTCGCCCGGGCGGTTGCCGTCCGCGCGGAACGCTTCGATCGCTGTGACCAGGAAGGCCTCGCCCGCAGCGTGCTGGTTCATGCAGTTCGCGATGATCCCCTGCTCGTTGGGGGCGTTGCCGCAGGTCCAGGGGTCACCCGACTCCCTGCCGAGCTCCGCGGCGCGGCGCGCCTCCGCCGCGGCCCTCTCGAAGCGCCCCGCGTTGTTGAGGACCTGCGTGAGCGTGACCCTCGCCCGGCCCTCCGCATGCGCGTCCCCCAAGGAGGCGGCCGCGTCCCGGGCGGCCGATGTGGCCAGTTCATAGCGGAGCGAACTCGCCCCGGACTCCGTCAGGTCCTTGGACGCAAGGAGCAGATCCACCGCCCGCCGCAGCGTCCGCGGCCCCAGGGACTGCTGCACGCACGCCAGGATGCAGGCCGCCTCCGAGTGGAGCCAGTCCAGGGCCTTCGTGTCGTCCGTGAAGTCCTGGCCCGCGTGCTGCGTGATCTCCAGATGGTCCACCGTCCGGTCCCCCGGCCGCTCGATCGCATAGACCCGCGCCGCCGACGCCAGATAGAAGTCCAGGAGGCGCGACATCGCCGCGTCCCGCTCGCCCGGGGGCTGTTCGTCGCGTTCGGCGCACGAACGCGCGTAGAGGCGTACGAGGTCGTGGTAGCGGTAGCGGCCCGGTGCCGCCGACTCCACCAGGGACGTGTCGACCAGGGATTCCAGGAGGTCCTCGGTCTCGTCGAGCGGCAGGTCGAGGACCGCCGCGGCGGCCGCGAGGGAGAGGTCGGGGCCGTCCGCGAGGCCGAGGAGGCGGAACGCCCGCGCCTGGGCCGGCTCCAGCTGGCCGTAGCCCAGTTCGAACGTCGCCTTGACCGCGAGGTCGCCCGCCTGGAGCTCGTCCAGGCGGCGCCGCTCGTCGGCGAGCTTCGCCGCGAGCGTGGAGACCGTCCAGGTGCGGCGCGCCGCCAGGCGGGACGCCGCGATCCGGATGGCGAGCGGCAGGAAACCGCACGCCGCCACCACGTCGAGGGCCGCCTCGCGCTCCGAGGTGACGCGCTCCTCGCCGACGATGCGGGTGAAGAGCAGGAGCGCCTCCTCGGGGGACATCACGTCCAGGTCCACCAGGTGCGCGCCCGCGAGATCCACCATGCGCACCCGGCTCGTCACCAGCGCCGCGCACCCCTCCATGCCCGGCAGCAGCGGCCTGACCTGGGCCGCGTCGCGGGCGTTGTCCAGGAGGACGAGGATCCGGCGGCCGTCCAGGACCGAGCGGTACAGGGCCGCGCGCTCCTCCAGGGAGTCCGGGATCGCCGAGTCGGCCGTGCCGAGGGCGCGCAGGAAGGCGCCCAGGACCGTCTCCGGCTCCGCCGCCCGCGCGCCCGCGCCCTGCAGGTCCACGTACAGCTGACCGTCGGGGAAGTGGGTCCGGGCCGCGTGGGCGACGTGGACGGCGAGGGTCGTCTTGCCCACGCCGCCGATGCCCGCGAGCGCGGAGACCGCCATCACCCGGCCCTCGGCGGCGGACAGGATGTCGCTCAGCTCGTCCACGAAGGAGCCGCGGCCCGTGAAGTCGGGGACCGTCGCGGGGAGCTGCGCCGGGCGCACCACCGTCGCCGCCGGTTCCTGGGCGGGGGCGGAGGGCTCCGCGAGCCCGGGGTCGGCCTGCAGGATGCGCTGCTGGAGCTCTTTGAGACCCGGCCGCGGGTCCACGCCGAGCTCGTCCGCGAGCAGGCGCCGCGTGTCCGCGTACACGGCCAGGGCCTCGGCCTGGCGGCCGCTGCGGTACAGGGCGAGCATCAGCAGTTCGCGCAGCCGCTCCCGCAGCGGGTGCGCCGCGGTCAGGGCCGTCAGCTCCGAGACCGCCTCCGCGTGGCAGCCCTGTTCGAGGTCCATGTCCAGGCGGGTCTCCAGGAGCTGCAGGCGCCATTCGTCGAGGCGGGTGCGCTGGGTGTCGGCGTAGGGCCCGGGCACGTTGGCCAGGGGTTCGCCGTCCCAGAGGTCAAGGGCCTGGTTGACCAGCGTGCGCGCCTGGCACAGGTCGCCGATGCTGCGGGCCTTCTCGGCGGCCGCCCAGAGGTCTTCGGCCGCGGCCAGGTCCAGGGCGCCGTCCACCGCCTGGATGGCATAGCCCCCGGACTCGCTGACGAGGACTCCCGGAGGCAGCACCTTGCGGAGCCGGGACGCGTACGTACGTACCGCTGCCAGTGCCTGCGAGGGCGGCTCCTCGCCCCAGAGGGCGTCGATCAGCTCCGCGGCGGTGGCCGTACGGCCGTCCCTCAGCAGGAGGGCCGCGAGCAGCGCCCGCTGCTGCGGGGAACCGGTGTTGAGCTGTTCCGTTCCGTGCCACGCGCGCACCGGTCCGAGCACGCTGAAGCGCGACGCCGGGACCTCGGGGGGGTGCCCCTCGGTCCGCTCCTCGGGGGTGTTCCCCGAGGCCGGACGCCGCTGCTCCGGTACTCGCGGTACATCGACCATCGCTCCCCCTGCCGCCCTGCCGTTCCCAATCCTGCCGGTCGCGGGTCTGCCCGCCCGCGTGGTGCTCCGTACTCGCCGCTCGGTTCTTGCTCCCCGCCAGTTTGCCTTGTTCATGGCGGATGCGTCAGCCGTGCGAGACGGCTCTCACAGGGTCCTCGCACGACATTCCGCATCGCTTTCCCGCCATGGGAGGCGGCCGAGTGGCCGAGGGGCGTCGGCCGGGTGGCGCCGGGGTCACGCACAGAGTCCGCGTACGAGTAGCTGACGGGTCGTCAGTTCAACGCTACCGTGGGCCACATGGAGACCATGGAGACCATGGAGAGCCCGGAAATCTTCCCGAAGATCATCTCGGTGGACGACCACACGGTCGAACCCCCCAACGTCTGGCGGGACCGGCTCCCGTCCAAGTACCAGGACCGCGGCCCCCGCATCGTCCGCGCACCCCTCAAGGAAATGACCTTCCTGGGCGGGAAGTTCGCCCCGGTGATGGGGGCGAAAGGGGATGAAGGGCCCATCGGCGACTGGTGGATCTACGAAGACCTGCACCGGCCGCTCACCCGCCTCGACACCGCCGTCGGGTACGACAGGGACGAGATCAAACTGGAGGTCATCACCTACGAGCAGATGCGGCCGGGCTCCTTCAGCGTCCCCGACCGCCTCGCCGACATGGACGTAAACCACGTCCAGTCCGCCCTCTGCTTCCCCACCTTCCCGCGCTTCTGCGGGCAGACCTTCACCGAGGCCGCGGACCGGGAGCTCGGACTCCTCGCAGTCCAGGCGTACAACGACTGGATGGTGGAGGAATGGTGCGGGCCCGAGGCCCACGGCCGCCTCATACCCCTCACCCTGATCCCCCTCTGGGACGCCGGGCTCGCCGCCGCGGAGGTGCGCCGCAACGCCGCCCGCGGGGTGCGGGCCGTCGCCTTCTCCGAGATCCCGCCCCACCTGGGACTGCCGTCCATCCACACCGACGAGTGGGACCCCTTCCTGCGCGCCTGCGACGAGACCGGCACGGTCGTCGCCATGCACATCGGCTCGTCCAGCAAGATGCCGTCCACCTCCGCGGACGCGCCGCCCGCCGTCGGCTCCACCATCACCTTCGCCAACTGCTGCTTCTCGATGGTCGACTGGCTGATGAGCGGCAAGTTCGAACGCTTCCCCGACCTCAAGATCATGTACGCGGAGGGGCAGATCGGCTGGATCCCGTACATCCTGGAGCGCGCGGACGTCGTCTGGGAGGAGAACCGGGGGTGGGGCGGCGTCGCCGACAAGGTCATGCGACCGCCGTCCGAACTCTTCGCCGAGCACGTCTACGGGTGCTTCTTCGACGACGCGTTCGGCCTGAAGAACCTCGATTCCATCGGGGTCGGGAACGTGCTCTACGAGACGGACTACCCGCACTCCGACTCCACGTGGCCGAAGTCCCGGCAGGTCGGGGAGGAGCAGATGGGTCACCTGGACGGGGACGTGGTGGACCGCATCGTGCGCCGCAACGCGATTGACCTGCTCGGTCTTTCGGCGGAGGGGTTGTGGCGTGGGGGTGCCCCCCGCTTGTGACTGGTGGGTGGGTGGGGCTCCCCTCGCCTTCCCCTGCGGGCCCACACAGGGCCGGGCGGCCTGCCGCTTCGCGGCGGAGGGGGCCGGGGGTGGGTGGGTGTCTCCCCCCGGTTTCCCCTGCGGGTACGAACAGGCCCGCCGCTTCGCGGCGGAGTTATCCCACCCGCCCACCCGTTTGCCCCGCGACGTATGGCGGGGGTAGGGGCGGGGGCGTTTGCCCCGCGACGGGTCGCACGAGAAGGAGTCAGCCCCCACCAGCCCGGCAGCCGCCCGAGCGGCCTGAGGGGGCGTGGGGGTATGTGCGCACGGAGCACCGAGCATCCTCTGGCGTCTTTGTCCGTGCAGCGTGACGCAGGGATGGCGAGTACGCACATACCCCCACGCCCCCGCCCCGACGAACCCCGCACGTGCCCAGCCGACACCAACAATGGGGACATCCATGCTCGTTCACGGAATGCAGCTTCCGATTCAGTCGCAGAGTTCCCTGTATGCCGAGGAGTGGGAGGCCACCGCCACCCCCGAAGACCTCGCCGAGATCGCCCGCACCGCCGACCGCGAGGGCTTCGCTTACATCGCGAGCTGCGACCACGTCGCCATCCCGCGCCGCCTCGCCGACGCGATGAGCACCGTCTGGTACGACCCCGTGGCCACCCTCTCCTTCCTCGCGGGCGTCACCGAGAACGTCCGCCTGATGAGTCACGTCGCCATCGTCGGCCTCCGCCACCCGCTCCTCTCCGCCAAGCAGTACGCGACCCTCGACCGGCTGAGCGGCGGCCGGCTGATCCTCGGGGTCGGAGCCGGACACGTACCGGAGGAGTTCGAGGTGCTCGGCGTCGACTTCGAGCGGCGCGGCCCCCTCCTGGACGAGACCGTCGACGCGCTGAAGGCGGCGCTCGGACCGGACGAGTACCCCGAACACCACGGTGAGCGCTACGACTTCAGCGGCCTCGGGCAGCAGCCGCGCCCCGCCCAGAACCGCGTGCCCATCTGGGTGGGCGGCTCCTCACCCGCCGCCGTCCGCCGCGCCGCGACCCGGGCCGACGGCTGGCTGCCGCAAGGCGACCCGCGGGACAAACTGCCCGCGCAGATAGCCCGGCTCAGGCGGCTGCGGGAGGAGGCGGGGGTCGATGAACCGATCACGGTCGGGGCGATCACCGAGGCCCTGTACGTGGGCGCCCCCGGCCGCCCCGTGGGCCGCCGCACGCTCACCGGCAAGCCTGACGCGATCGCCGAGTCCCTGCGGGAGTACGCGGCGATGGGCGTCGACCAGATCCAGGTGCGGTTCCGCAGCCGGAGCCGTACCGAACTCACCGACCAGATAGCGGCGTTCGCCGCGAACGTGGCTCCGCACCTCAATGAGTAGACCTCAACGACCAGCAGGGAGCACCGCATGGGCAAGCTGGACGGCCGTGTCGTCATCGTGACGGGCGCGGCACGCGGGCAGGGAGAGCAGGAGGCGCGCCTCTTCGTGGAGGAGGGCGCCAAGGTAGTCATCACCGACGTGCTGGACGACCAGGGGCAGGCTCTGGCACAGGAGTTGGGCGAGGAGTCGGCGGCGTACATCCATCTGGACGTCGGGACAGAGGCCGACTGGCAGCGGGCCGCGGCCACCGCGAAGGACAGGTTCGGGAAGATCGACGGGCTCGTCAACAACGCGGGGATCCTACGGTTCAACGAGCTGGTCAGCACCCCGCTGGAGGAGTTCGAGCAGATCATCCGGGTCAACCAGATCGGCTGCTTCCTCGGCATTCGCACCGTAGCGCCCGAGATGGCAGCGGCCGGCGGCGGCACGATCGTGAACACCGCCTCCTACACGGCGCTCACGGGCATGGCATTCGTCGGCGCGTACGCCGCGACCAAGCACGCCATCCTCGGGCTGACCCGGGTCGCCGCCCTGGAGCTCGCGGGCCGGAACATCCGGGTCAACGCCGTCTGCCCGGGGGCGGTCGACACCCCCATGACCAACCCGGCGCAGCTCGACCCGGCCGCCGACCCCGAGGCGGCCCGGGAGGCGGTCGCGGAGCTGTACAAGAAGCTGGTGCCGCTGGGGCGGATCGGGCTGCCGCAGGAGGTGGCCGCGCTGGCGCTCTTCCTGACCGGGGACGACTCGGCGTACATCACCGGGCAGCCGTTCGTCATCGACGGCGGCTGGCTCGCGGGCGTCAGCGTCGTCTGACGCTGTATCAGCTATTGACGCCCCCTCGCGCCGGTGGAACAGTCGACGCATCACGATCTGACGGGTCGTCAGCAACCGTCAGAACCTCACGAGGACGGTGAACCTCCTTGGAATTCGGTCTCTTTGTACAGGGATACGTGCCCGCCCAGCGGGCCAAGGTCGACCCCGAAGCGGAGCACAAGGCGCTCATCGAGGAGACCGAGTACGTCATCCAGGCGGACAAGTCGGGCTTCAAGTACGCCTGGGCCTCCGAGCACCACTTCCTGGAGGAGTACTCGCACCTCTCCGCCAATGACGTCTTCCTCGGGTACCTCGCGCACGCGACCGAGCGCATCCACCTGGGCTCGGGCATCTTCAACCCGCTCGCACCCGTCAACCACCCGGTGAAGGTCGCCGAGAAGGTCGCCATGCTCGACCATCTCAGCGAGGGCCGCTTCGAGTTCGGCACGGGGCGCGGCGCCGGTTCGCACGAGATCCTCGGCTTCATGCCGGGCATCACCGACATGAACCACACCAAGGAGATCTGGGAAGAGACCATCGCCGAGTTTCCCAAGATGTGGCTCCAGGACGAGTACGTCGGCTTCCAGGGAAAGCACTGGTCGCTGCCGCCCCGCAAGATCCTGCCCAAGCCGTACGGGAAGTCGCACCCGGCCATGTGGTACGCCGCCGGGTCCCCGCCCTCGTACGCGATGGCCGGGAAGAAGGGGCTCGGGGTCCTCGGCTTCAGCGTGCAGAAGGTCTCCGACATGGAGTGGGTCCTGGAGTCCTACAAGTCGGCCGTCAAGGAGGCCGAGGCCATCGGTGACTTCGTCAACGACAACGTCATGGTGACGTCGACGGCGATCTGCGCGGAGACCCACAAGAAGGCGGTCGAGATCGCGGTCGGCGGTGGGCTGAACTATCTGCAGTCGCTGCTCTTCCGCTACCACGACACCTTTCCGCGCCCCGAAGGCATCCCCGAGTGGCCCGAACTCCTCCCCGAGTACAGCGAGGAGATCATCGAGCTGCTCATCGCCGAGGAGCTGATGATCTGCGGCGACCCGGACGAGGTCCTCACCCAGTGCAAGCGGTGGGAGCAGGCGGGGGCGGATCAGCTCAGCTTCGGGCTGCCGATCGGGATCTCGCCCGAGGACACGAAGAACACGATCAAGTTGATCGGTGAGCATGTGATTCCGAAGATCGATACGGATCCGGTGCATCGGACTTCGCGGTTCCGGTCCGCCGCGGGGGCGTGAGCGCTTCTCTCCGGGCCGGCCCGGCTTCCTCTCCCGGACGGAGGCCGGGGCCCTCGCCGGGCGGGCGGCGGTGTTGTGGTTGCCGTCGCGGGGCGCTGCCCCGGACCCCGTTTGTCGCCCTGCGGGCTCGTCCTCAAACGCCGGACGGGCTGGAACCCGGGCTCGTCCTCAAACGCCGGGCGGGTTGAAATCCGGGCTCAAGCATCGCCCTGCGGGCTCGTCCTCAAACGCCGGACGGGCTGGAATGCGGGCTCGTCCCCCAGACCCCGGACGGGCTGGAACCCGGGCTCGTCCTCAAACGCCGGGCGGGCTGGAATGCGGGCTCAAGCATCGCCCTGCGGGCTCGTCCTCAAACGCCGGACGGGCTGCGCTCCCCCGACCCTCCGAAAGGAGACCTCCTCCTCATGCTCGATCACCTCATCAAGGGTGCGACCGTCGTCGACGGGACCGGTGCCCCCGCCTTCGTCGCCGATGTCGGGATACGGGACGGGCGCATCGCCGTCATCGCCGAGCCCGGTGCCGTCCGCGAGGAGGCGCGGGGGAGCGAGGACGCGCGGGGGCGTGTGCTCGCGCCCGGGTTCGTCGATCCGCATACGCATTACGATGCCCAGCTCTTCTGGGACCCGTACGCGACGCCCTCCCTCAACCACGGTGTGACGACGGTCGCGGGCGGCAACTGCGGGTTCACGCTCGCGCCGTTGCACCCCGACCGGCCCGGTGACGCCGACTACACGCGGCGGATGATGTCGAAGGTCGAGGGCATGTCGCTGGTGGCCCTGGAGGAAGGGGCGCCCTGGACGTGGAGTTCGTTCGGGGAGTATCTGGAGGCGCTGGAGGGGCGCATCGCCGTCAACGCCGGGTTCATGGTGGGGCATTGCGCGCTGCGGCGGTACGTGATGGGCGCGGACGCGGTCGGCGGGCAGCCGTCCGGCGAGCAGATGGAGGAGATGCTGCGGCTCTTCCATGGGGCGATGGACGCGGGGGCCTGGGGGTTGTCCACCACGCAGTCGTCCACGCACTCGGACGGCGACGGGCAGCCGGTGGCGTCCCGGCACGCCAGGCCCGCGGAGCTGCTCGCCCTCAGCCGTGCCGTCGCCGAGCACGAGGGGACGCAGATCGAAGCCATCGTCGCCGGGTGTCTCGACCAGTTCAGCGACGACGAGATCGAGCTGTTCGTGGAGATGAGCGCGGCGGCGGGGCGGCCGCTCAACTGGAACGTGCTCACCATCGACGCCGCCGTCCCCGAACGCGTGCCGCGCCAGCTCGCGGCGAGTGAGCGCGCCCGCAAGGCGGGCGGCCGCGTCGTCGCGCTCACCATGCCGATCCTCACGCCCATGAACATGTCGCTCGGCACGTTCTGCGCCCTCAACCTCATCCCGGGCTGGGGCGACGTGCTCGGTCTGCCCGTGCCCGAGCGGATCGCGCGGCTGCGGGACCCGGACGTCCGCGCAGGGATGCTGCGGCGCGCGGGCAGCAAGGAAGCGGGCGTCTTCCGGCGCCTGGCCCGCTTCGACCGGTACGTCATCGGAGACACGTACTCCGAGGCGAACCAGGGGCTCACCGGGCGGGTGGTCGGGGACATAGCCGCCGAGCGCGGGCAGGAACCGTTCCACTGCCTCGTGGAGATCTGCGCCAACGACGAGCTGCGGACCGTGCTGTGGCCCATGCCCACCGACAACGACCCGGACTCCTGGGCCCTGCGTGCCGAGACCTGGCAGCACGAGGACGTCATGCTGGGCGGCTCGGACGCGGGCGCGCACCTGGACCGCATGTGCGGGGCCCCGTACACGACCCGGTTCATCGGGGACTGTCTGCGCGGGCGGAAGCTGATGGGTCTTGAGCAGGCCGTGAAGATGCTCACCGATGATCCGGCGCGGCTCTTCGGGCTGCGCGAGCGGGGGCGGATCGTCGAGGGGTTCCACGCCGATCTGGTGCTGTTCGATCCCGAGCGGATCGACGCGGGCAAGGCCACGCTGGTGCACGATCTGCCCGGCGACAGCCCGCGCCTGGACTCCAAGGCGATCGGCGTCGACGCGGTCTGGGTCAACGGCGTCGAGGTGATCCGCGAGGACGTGGTGACGGGGGCCGTGCCGGGCAAGGTGCTGCGCTCCGGGCGCGACACCCGGACGGTGAGCACCAGGTGAGCGGGTCCGCGCGGGCCCGGCGGCTCTTCATCGGCGGCGAGTGGACCGAGCCCGACGGCGGGCACTACGAGGTGGTGGACCCGGCGACCGAGGAGGTCGTCGGGCTCGCGCCCGAGGCGAGTGCCGCGCAGGTGCACGAGGCGACGGCGGCGGCGCGGGAGGCGTTCGAGGGGTGGTCGCGGACGAAGCCGCAGGAGCGGGCGGCGCTCCTGGAGCGTACGGCCGCCGTCCTGCGGCGGGACTTCGACGAGTACGCCGAACTGGCCCGGGCCGAGAGCGGCGCGACGACCGGCACCGCGCGCGGCATGCAGGTGGCGGTGGCGGTGGCGCGCTTCCAGCGGTACGCGAAGGGGGCCCTCGAACCCGTCGAGCAGGGCCTGCCGCCGCAGATCAGCGACGCCGGGCCGTTCGGGAAGGCGGGCGTCGTGGGGGCGCTCGCCGTCCGGCAGCCGGTCGGTGTCGTCACCTGCGTCACCTCCTACAACAATCCCTGGGCGAACCCCGCGGGCAAGGTGGCGCCCGCCCTTGCGATGGGGAACACGGTCGTCGTGAAGCCGGCGCCGCAGGACCCGCTGTCGGTGTACGGGATGGCGGCGGCGCTGGCGGAGGCGGGGGCGCCGCCCGGGGTGGTGAACGTGGTCTCGGGCACGGACGTGGCCGTGGGCGAGGCGGCCGTCGCCTCCCCGCACGTGGACATGGTGAGCTTCACCGGCTCGACGGCCGTGGGGCAGCGCATCGGCGAGGTGTGCGGCCGCGACATGAAGCGGCAGCTGATGGAGCTGGGCGGCAAGGGCGCGGCGATCGTCCTGGACGACGCCGACCTGGACGCCGCGGTGGCGGCCATCGGGACGACGTTCTCCTTCTACAGCGGGCAGATCTGTACGGCGCCCACCCGTGTCATCGTCCAACGGGGCGTGTACGAGCGGTTGGTGGAAAAGCTCGCCGCCTATGCCGGGTATCTGAAGGTGGGGGATCCGCGCGAGCGGGGGACCGTCGTCGGGCCCGTCATCTCGGCGGCCCACCGCGACCGGATCGAGGCGTACGTCGACCTCGGCCGCAAGGAGGGGGCGCGGCTGGTCGCGGGCGGCGAGCGCCCGGCGTTCGCGAAGGGCTTCTACGTCGCGCCGACCCTCCTGGCCGACTGCACCAACGACATGCGGGTGGTCCGCGAGGAGATCTTCGGGCCGGTCGTGGCCGTCGTCCCCTTCGACGCCGAAGGACCCGATGAGGCCGAGGAGACGGCCGTCGCCCTCGCCAACGACTGCGACTACGGCCTCATCGACTCCGTGTGGTCGGGCGACGTCGCCCGCGGCTTCCGCGTGGCCCGCCGGCTGCGCGCGGGCGGCGTCGGCGTGAACACGATCGGGCGGAACATGGAGGCGCCGTTCGGCGGCTTCAAGAAGAGCGGAGTGGGGCGGGACGTGGGGTCGTACGCCCTGCACGCGTACAGCGAGTTGCAGTCGATCGTCTGGCCGGGGTGAGACAGCGCCTCACCCCGGGCTGAGGTGAGAGACAGGCTCTTACGCCCGGCCCAGGAAGACCGGGTTGGTGAACGCCGTCAGGGCGCCGGGGAGCGGGGGCGTCGTCGCGGGGTGGCGGACCTCCGCCCTCACGTACGCCGCGTACGACGCGGTCGTGCGCCATTCGACCGTGCCCCTGCCCGCGTCGGGGCCCGAGGCGGGGAGCGGCGCGCTCGTGTGGAGGACGCCCTGGTCGGTGACGAAGCGGACCGTGCAGCCGGGGGCGCCCTCGACCTCGACGCGGACGGTGACCGGGGCGTCGAGGTCGACGTCGAGGCGTTCGCCGATGCCCGCGTGGCGGCCCTTTCCACCGGCCGCGGAGAAGGTGAGCGCGACGTCCTTCGACTCGGCGACGTACGAGCGGCCGCGCCGGATGCCGTCCTGGATGGCCTCGCGGGTCAGGTCGTCGGCGAGGACGACGGTCTGCGGGCCGCCGATGCGGTCGGGGTCGCGGTGCGCGTCGCTGTTGCCCATCGCCGGGATCCACGGCTTGCCGCCGCGTACGGAGGCGACGAGCTGACTGTCCCAGTCGGCGAGGGCGATCTCGTCGTCCGGGGTGTACGCGCCGTTCCACGCCTCGATGACGTCGGCCTCGCCGAAGCCGAACTTCCAGTTGCAGCCGACGCAGGTGGCGTGCGGGTGGGCGGGGACGACCAGGCCGCCCGCGTCGCGGATCTTCCGGGCGTACTTGCCGAAGCGGTTGTCGCGGGCACGGTAGCGCCAGTCGACGAACGTGCCGGGGTCGACGCCGAGGGCGACCACGTGGCCGTTGCGGGTCGTCACCTCCTCGCCGAGCATGATCAGGAGGTCGCCGCCCGCGTGCTCGGCCCAGTGGGCGTGCGCGGCGTGGGTGTTGTGCTCGGAGCTGTTGATGAAGTCGAGGCCCGCGGCGCGGGCGAGCGCGGCGATCTCGGCGAGGGTGCGCTTGCCGTCCGAGTGCACGGAGTGCAGGTGGCAGTCGCCGCGGTACCAGGCGCGGCCGCGGCCCCTGGCGCGCTCGGGCGGGTAGGCCGGCTTCGGGGTCGTGCCGGGCGCCCCGTAGGTGAGGGTGATCGTCACCTCGTAGGGGAGGCCCTCGGGGGCGACGGTGTACGGGCCGAGCGCGATGTGCCAGGTGCCCTCGTGGACCCGGCCGGGGAGGTAGCCGGGCGTCGCCTCGTCGGCGCGGATGAAGAACTCGGTGCGGGCGCCGCCGGACCAGCCGCGGAAGCCCTTGCCGCCGAGCTCCGTGCCGCGCTCGTCGAAGACGCCGATGTCCAGGGCGTTGCCCTGGGTGCCGGGCGGCACGGTCGGCTTCTCGTAGGTGTAGGCGACGCGGAACTCGGATACCCCGCGGGGGACTTCGACCGGCAGGTACACGTAGTCGGGGGAGCCGGTGGGCAGCGTGCCGCGCACCGTTCTCGTCTCCTTGGCCCCCGGCGCCTCGTCACGCGCGGGGGCGCGCCGCTCGGCGCCGCTCGCGAAGCTCACGCTCCCCAACGTAAGCGTGGCGGCGGCTCCCGTCACGAACAGTCCGCGCCGGTTCATTCCGCCGTGTTGCGGGTGGTCCTCGCACATGCTGCGGCTCCCCAGGGTGTCGGTGGTGACGTGGGTGGTGCGGGCAACCCTGGTATTGAGCCGTGAACTGCGCGTCAAGGGAAGGCGGTTGACGCGTTTACGCCCGGTTGCCGACCGATTCGCCGCCGGCGCCCGCCGCGAGGAGCGCGGCCTCGGTCTCCGGGTGCGGCCCGGAAGCGCCGTTGCGCGCCCACCACAGCGGGCTGCTCCCCGTGCCGTGGTCCTCGCGCAGGTCCGGGTCGGCGCCGTGGGCGAGGAGTTCGCGCACCGTGGCGAGGTGGCCCCAGGCGGCGGCCGCGCACAGCGGGGTGCCCTCCGTCAGCCCCTCGCTCTCGGTGTCGGGCCGGGCGCCCGCCCGAAGCAGCGCCCGCACCGTGGAGGCGGCGCCGTGCACCGACGCGGCGTACAGCGCCGTCGTGCCGTCTGCCTCGGGCAGTTCCGGGTCGATGCCGGACCGCAGCACGGTGCGCACGGTGAACGTGTCGCCCACCGCCGCGGCCCAGACCAGGCGATGGGTGAGCTTCTTCTGCTTCCGTCTGTTCACCGGCGTCAGGTTAATGAGTGCGCGGGCATGGACCAACCGGGTTTCCAGGGATAGGAAGAGTGCCCCGGACCGACCGACACTCCCGGACACGCTCGGAGGAATCGTGCGCATCTCCGCGACGCTCTACATGACCGACAGAACGATCACGCCGATACGCCTGGCCCGGGAAGTGGAGCAGCGGGGCTTCGCCGGGCTCTACCTTCCCGAGCACACCCACATCCCGTTCCCGCGCGAGACCCCCTACCCCGGCGGTGAGCTGCCGCCCGAGTGCGCCCGCATGCTCAGCCCCTTTGTCGCCCTCGCCCAGGCCGCCGCCGTCACGGAGCGGATCACGCTCGGCACGAACATCGCCCTGGTCGCCCAGCACGACCCCATCGACCTGGCCAAGCAGATCGCGACCCTCGACCACCTGTCCGGCGGCCGCGTCACGCTCGGCATCGGCTACGGCTGGAACCGCGAGGAGGCCGAGGACCACGGCGTCCCGTGGCCCCGGCGCCGGGCGGTGGTGCGTGACCGGATGGCGGTCATGCGGGCGCTCTGGGCGGACCACCCGAAGCCGTACGAGGGCGAGTTCGGCGCCGTGCGGGCCAGCGAGGTGCATCCCAAGCCCCGGCGCACGCCCCGCAAGCGGCTCGCGAAGGGGCCGCTGTTCGGGCCGCGCACGCTCATCGGCGGGGCCGCGGGGCCGGGGCTCTTCGCACACATCGCGGAGTACGCGGACGGCTGGATGCCCGTCGGCGGCAGCGGTCTGCGCGACGCGTTGCCCGTGCTGCGGGAGGCGTGGGCGGAGGCGGGCCGCGAGCCGGACGACCTGTATGTGACGGTGACGGCAGTCGAGCCGGACACCGGCAAGCTCGCGTACTACCGGGAGCTCGGCGTCGACGAGGTGATCGTGCAGCTGCCGCCGGGCGGGGACGCGGAGGTGTGCGCGGCGCTCGACGGGCTCGGGCGGCATGTGGGCCCGTGAGCCGGCCGGTGCCGGTCCCGGGGCCGGTGGCGGCGGTGGGGTCGGTGATGTCATGGGAAGTTCAGCAGGCGGAAGTATCTGTATGAGTCAGGAGTTATCGCTCGTATGCTCGGAGACATGACCAACAGCGCGCAGCCCCCGGAGGCCGGACGACCCACCGCCAACGCCATGCGGCGCGCGCTCAGGAGGGCCAGGGACGGCGTCGCGCTCGACGTGACGGAGGCCGCCGTCCTGCTGCGGGCGCGGGGCGAGGACCTCGACGACCTCACCGCGTCCGCGGCCCGGGTGCGCGACGCGGGACTCGCCGCCGCGGGCCGGCCCGGCGTCATCACGTACTCGAAGAGCGTGTTCATCCCGCTCACCCGCCTCTGCCGTGACAAGTGCCACTACTGCACCTTCGTGACCGTCCCCGGCAAGCTGCGGCGCGAGGGCCACGGCATGTTCATGTCCCCCGACGAGGTCCTCGACATCGCCCGGCGCGGCGCGGAACTGGGCTGCAAGGAAGCCCTCATCACCCTCGGCGACAAGCCGGAGGACCGCTGGCCCGAGGCGCGCGAGTGGCTGGAGGCCGAGGGGTACGACGACACCATCGCGTACGTACGGGCCATCTCGATCCGCATCCTGGAGGAGACCGGGCTGCTGCCCCACCTCAACCCGGGCGTCCTGACCTGGACGGACTTCCAGCGGCTCAAGCCGGTCGCGCCCAGCATGGGGATGATGCTGGAGACCACCGCCGAGCGGCTGTGGAGCGAGCCGGGGCAGCCGCACTTCGGCTCGCCCGACAAGGAACCGGCCGTCCGGCTGCGGGTCCTTCAGGACGCGGGGCGCTCCTCGGTGCCGTTCACCAGCGGGCTGCTCATCGGCATCGGCGAGACGTACGAGGAGCGCGCCGACGCGCTGTTCGCGCTGCGCCGCGTCGCGCGCTCGTACCACGGCGTCCAGGAACTGATCATCCAGAACTTCCGCGCCAAGCCGGACACGGCGATGCGCGGCATGCCCGACGCCGAGATCGACGACCTGGTCGCGACGGTCGCCGTCGCCCGGCACATCATGGGACCTGCGGGCAACATCCAGGCGCCGCCGAACCTCATCGCGGGCGAGTACGAGCGGCTCATCGGCGCGGGCATCGACGACTGGGGCGGCGTGTCCCCGGTGACGATCGACCACGTCAACCCCGAGAAGCCCTGGCCGCAGCTGGACGAACTCGCCGGGCGGTCCGCCGCGGCGGGCTTCGCCCTCGCCGAACGCCTCTGCGTCTACCCTGAGTTCGTGCGGCGCGGCGAGCCCTGGCTCGACCCGCGCCTCCTGCCGCACCTGCGCGCCCTCGCCGACCCGGAGACCGGCCTCGCACGGCCCGACGCGGTGGTCGAGGGCCACCCCTGGCAGGAGCCCGACGAGGGGTTCGTCGCCTCGTCCGGCCGCACCGACCTGCACCGCACCATCGACACCACCGGACGCACCACCGACCGGCGCGACGACTTCGACGAGGTGTACGGCGACTGGGAGGCGCTGCGCGAGCAGGCCGCGCCCGGCATGGTGCCCTCCCGTATCGACGGCGACGTGCGGGCCGCCCTGAAGCAGGCCGCGGACGACCCGGCGAAGCTCACCGACGACGAGGCGCTCGCGCTGCTGCACGCCGACGGGCCCGCCCTCGACGCGCTCTGCTCCGTCGCGGACGACATCCGAAAGAGCGTCAACGGCGACGACGTCACGTACATCGTCACGCGCAACATCAACTTCACCAACGTCTGTTACACCGGCTGCCGCTTCTGCGCCTTCGCCCAGCGCAGGACGGACGCCGACGCCTACACGCTCTCCCTCGACCAGGTCGCCGACCGGGCCGCGCAGGCCTGGGACGTCGGCGCCGTCGAGGTGTGCATGCAGGGCGGCATCCACCCCGACCTGCCGGGCACCGCCTACTTCGACATCGCGCGGGCGGTGAAGGAGCGCGTGCCGGGCATGCACGTGCACGCCTTCTCGCCGATGGAGGTCGTCAACGGCGCGAGCCGCACCGGCCTCTCGATCCGCGAGTGGCTGACCGCCGCCAAGGAGGCGGGGCTCGACTCGATCCCGGGGACGGCCGCCGAGATCCTCGACGACGAGGTGCGCTGGATCCTCACCAAGGGCAAGCTGCCGACGGCCACGTGGAAAGAGGTCGTCTCGACCGCCCACGAGCTCGGCATCCGGTCCAGCTCCACGATGATGTACGGACACGTGGACCAGCCCCGGCACTGGCTCGGCCACTTCCGCACCCTGGCCGCCATGCAGGAGTCCGCCCTGGCCAAGGGCGTCGAGGGGTTCACGGAGTTCGTGACGCTGCCCTTCATCCACACCAACGCGCCCGTCTACCTGGCGGGGATCGCCCGGCCCGGCCCGACCACCCGCGACAACCGCGCGGTGACCGCCATGGCGCGCGTCCTGCTGCACCCGCTGATCCCCAACATCCAGACCAGTTGGGTGAAGCTCGGCCACGAGGGCGCCGCCGAGATGCTCAGGTCCGGCGCGAACGACCTCGGCGGGACGCTGATGGAGGAGACCATCTCCCGCATGGCGGGCTCCAGTTACGGCTCCTACCGCTCGATCGAGGACCTCGTCGCCATCGCGGACGCGGCGGGCCGCCCCGCGAAGCCCCGCACGACGCTGTACGGAGAGGTGCCCGAGGAGCGGCAGCGGGCGGCGGCGGTCTCGGACGGGCACTTGCCGGAGCTGCTTCCGGTGCTTGAGCCGTAGGCCGTCCTGCCGGGGCGGGGGAGTCGTCGTCCCCCGCCCCGCTCCGGGGCGGCCTTGCCTTGCGCGGGCGCTCACCGGCACCGCAGGGCCCCCAGGGGCCCTGCGGGTTTTTACCGAGCTACGGGTGTCAGCCGGCCAGGCCGTCACCGAACCGGACGCCGGCCGTGGCCGGGGCGTTGATCGCGGCCGGGCCGAAGGAGTCGATGCCCGTGACGGTCAGACCGCTCGCGGAACCGCGCAGGTGCCAGACCGAACCGGTGTCGGCGACGGAGCCGTCCTCGTCGGGCGCGGCCACCGTCAGGTCGGCCTTGCCGTCCTTGTTCGGGTCCGAGAGCAGGACGTGGGCGCCGAACTTGTCGCCCTTCTCGGAGGCGCCGGGGACACCGTCCTTGGACTGGTCGAAGGCCTGCGATCCGGTGCCGGTCAGGCCGGTGCGGGAGCCCTTGAGCAGGACGACGCTGCCCGCGTCGGCGGTGGTCCCGATGTCCTCGCCGGGGACGCCGACGGCCACGTCGGCGAAGCCGTCGCCGTTCACGTCGCCCGCGCTGATGGAGGAGCCGAACTCGTCGCCATCCTCACCGGCGCCGGGCACGCCCGCGGTGTCCTGGGTGATCTTCGTGGAGCGGTCCGAGAGGCCGGAGGCCGAGCCGTAGCGGACCAGGACCGTGCCCTTCTGGTACGGCATGTCCTCGAAGCTGGTGCCGATGTCGCGGGTGACGAAGTCGCCGTAGCCGTCGCCGTCGATGTCCGCGACCGCGCCGCCGAGGGAGGGCGCGAGCTTCTGCGAGGTGGTGGCCACCCCGTCCTTGCCGCCCTTCCACAGCTGGCTCTTGTGGGCCATCTCCTCGAAGCCGTGGCTGCTGACGATGTCGTCGGTGCCGTCGCCGGTCACGTCGCCCACGACGAAGTCGCCGGGGCCGAAGGTCTGGCTCGTGACGATCTGCTGGCTGCTCGCGGCCTTCCCGTCCCGCTTGAACGGGCCGTACGCGATGGTCATGCCCGCGTCGTCGTTGTCCATCGGGTCCTCGGGCTCCGGGTACTCGGCCGTGACCAGGTCCCGCTTGCCGTCGCCGTTGAAGTCGCCGGCGGTGACGTGCGCGCCGTTCGAGGCCAGCTCGACGCTGCCCTCGCCGGACAGGCCCTGGGCGGAGCCCCACAGGACGACGGCCTTCTTGCCGCCGTTGACGACGAGGTCGGTGTAGCCGTCGCCGTCGAGGTCGGCGGCGGCCGTCTGGTTGCCGAAGTGCCCGCCGTCGGACGCCGATCCGGGTACGCCGGGCGTGGCGCGGCTGATGGTGACGGCGTGCGCCTTGTCCGGGCCGTTGGCCGAGCCGTACACGATCGAGACGCTGCCGGGGACGTCGTTGTCGTAGTTGCCCGGGGCGGATATGGCGAGGTCCGCGTACCCGTCGTGGTTGAAGTCGGTGACCGGGGCCTTCGGCGGGGTGGGCGCGGCCGAGGCCGAACCCGCGGTGGCGAGGGCGATCGGTGCCGTGAGCGAGGCGACTGCCACGGCGGTGATGAGAGAGCGACGCACTGGTCCTCCAGAGAGATCGTGTCGAGTGGTCGTGCGGTCAGGTGGTCGTGGGGCGGTCAGCTGCCCAGCAGCAGACCGAACTTGGCGTCCTGCTCGGGATCGCCGAGCTTCGCCGGGGCGAGCGTGCCCGCGCCCGTGGTGGTCAGGCCGCCCGCGGAGCCGAAGAGGTTCCACAGGGCGCCCGAGTCGGTGAAGGTGCCGTCCTCGCCGGGGGCGGTGGCGGTCAGGTCGGCCTTGCCGTCCTTGTCGAGGTCGGTGAGGCGCACCTGGCGGCCGAAGTCGTCGCCCGTCTCGGAGACGCCGGGCACACCGGCCGTGGACTGGCTGTAGGCCACGGCTCCCTTGCCCGTCATGCCGCCGTCGGCCTTGGACGCGCCCTTGAGCAGGACGACCGCGCCGGTGCCGGTGCTCGCGCCGAGGCTCTCGCCGGGGACGCCGACGGCGACCTCCGCCTTGCCGTCGCCGTTCACGTCGCCCGCGCTGAGCGAGGCGCCGAACGCGTCGTTCTCCTCGCTGGTCCCGGGGACGCCCGCGGTGGCCTGGGTGATGACCTTCTTGCGCGCGTCGGTCGGCCCGGTCGAACTGCCGTACTGGATCGTGATGCTGCCCGGGGCTGAGTCGATGACCTCGGTGACGCTGCCGATGTCGCGGGTGATCAGATCGCCGTACCCGTCGCCGTCGACGTCACCGACGGTGCCGCTGTAGGCCGTGCCGAGGGTCTTGGAGGTGTGGCCGACGCCGCTGCGGCCGCCCTTCCAGAAGCGGGCGTCGTGCGTCATCTCCTCGAAGCCGTGCGTGGTGACGATGTCGTCGACGCCGTCGCCCGTCAGGTCGCCGGTGATGAAGCGGGCGAGACCGGAGGGCCCGTCGCCGGTGGTGATGGTGTCCTTGGCGGTGGGCTTGCCGGTGCGGGTGAACGGGCCGTACTGGATGGTCATGCCGGAGACGTCGGGGTCGTCGCTCGGGGTGTCGTTGACGACGAGGTCGCGCTTGCCGTCGCCGTTGAAGTCGCCGGTGGCGAACTCGGAGTAGTCGTGGGGCAGGACGGTGTCCTTGCCGGTCAGACCGTCCTTGGAACCCCACAGGACGGTCGCCCTGTTGCCGTTGTCGTCGCCGCCCGTCACGAGGAGGTCGGTGTAGGAGTCGGCGTCCAGGTCGGCGGGGAGCGTCTGGGCGCCGAAGGCGTACGTGCCGCGGAGTTCGCCGGGAACGCCCGGTGTGGCGCGGCTGATGCGCTGGTGGCGCTCGGTGCCGGGCCCGGAGGCGGTGCCGTACACGAGGGAGAGGTAGCCCGCCTTCTCGACGCCGTCGACGGTGCCGTGGGGCGCGGCGACGGCGAGGTCGGCGTACCCGTCGTGGTTGAAGTCGGTGACCGGCGTGCGGGGCGGCCGTGGGGCGGCCGCCGCGGTGCCAGAGGCGGCAGAGACGGCGAGAGGGGCGGTCAGCGCGGCGACGGCGATGGCGCTGACGAGTGTGCGGCGGGGCACGGGTCCTCCTGTGGCGAACGTCTGTGACGTAGGAGGAGACAGCACCCCGCGGAGGAAGGTTGCACACTGCAGGAACTCCGTTACGTGATCCGGACGTTTGCGGTACGACCCCTGTTGTTCACCAGAGCGGCACTGCTTCCTCTTCCCCGTCCGCGGCACGAGCGGAGCCGGAAAGACCTTCCCGGTAAGGGAGTTGGAGCAGACCGTCCGCGAGCGCGGCGTCCTGGCCGCGCACGCCGACGAAGCCGCGGTCCTCGCCACGGGCCACGGACCCCCGTCGACGGGCCCCGGAGGTGGCAGGAGTCCGGTGAATCCGTAGCAAGTGCGAAGCTCCCGTGAACGTCGTTCAAAAGCCGCCTCAAGGGCGACTCTTCGCATACCACTTGGCGACTGAATCGATCGTTCGCGGTCGATTACAGTGCTGCAAAGTTGCCGAAGGCCACGGCACGCGGAGACGCGTCGGAGCACGTCATCGCACGCATGTCACCGCACACACGTACCGGACGCACGTACCGCACACACGTCACTGCATGTCACTGCACGGAGGGAGGCCCGCGTGGGTACCGCAGCAGCCACCGGTGTCTGGGGCCGCGCCGAGCAGCAGGACTTCCGCAGCCGCGTGCGGGGCACCCTCCTCGGTGCCGCCCTGGGCGACGCCCTGGGGGCGCCCGTCGACGGTCTTTCCCTCGACGCGATACGTGAGGCGCACGGGTCCGAGGGGATCACCGGGCCCGTACCGGCGTACGGGCGGCGGGGCGCCGTCACCGCGGCCACCCAGCTCACCCTGTTCACCGTCGACGGGCTCATACGCGCCCAGGTGCGGCGCGACACCGGCGCGTGGCACCCGCCGACCGACCTGCACCGCGCCTACCGCCGCTGGGCCGCGACCCAGAGCGACTGGGGGCCGGACGAGCGGCGCAAGGAGGACGGCTGGCTGGCCCGCGAGGAGTGGCTGTACGCGCGGCGCGACCCGGCCCGCGCCTGCCTGACCGGGCTCGGCGACGAGACCATGGGCACCCTCGACGCCCCCAAGAACCCCGGCGAACGCGGCGCCGAGGCCGCCGTCAGATCCGCGCCCTTCGGACTGCTCGTCGGCTGGGAGCCGCAGCTCGTGCTGCAGCTCGCCGTCGAGTGCGCCGTCCAGACCCACGGTCACCCCACCGCCCACCTGACGGCGGGCGCGCACACCCTCATCGTGCACGGCCTCGCCCGCGGCGGATCCCTCGACGGCGCGGTCCAGCGATGCCTCGCCCTGCTCGCCACCCGCCCCGGCCACCAGCCGGTCACGGACGCGCTCCGGCACGCGCTCGGCGCCGTACGGCAGGGCATGCCGACGCCCGCGCGCGTCGAGGAGCTCGGCACGGACGGGACGGCCGAGGGCGTGCTGGCCGCCGCCGTGTACTGCGCCCTGGTCGGCGAGGACATCCGGCACGGGCTGCGGCTCGCCGTGAATCAGGGCGGCCCTTCGGCCGCGTGCGGCGCGCTGTGCGGGGCGCTGCTCGGCGCGCTGCACGGGGAGACCGCGCTGCCGCCGGGGTGGCTCACGGAGCTGGAGGGCCGGCCCACGATGCTGGAGCTGGCGGACGACTTCGCCATGGAGATGACGCAGGGCCCCGCGCTGCACGGCCCCGCGCTCTCCTCGCCGGGCTGGCTGGCCCGCTACCCGAGGGCCTGACGCCCGGCCTCGAAGGTGCGGCTCAGCAGGTCGTGCAGGGTGGCCCGCTCGTCGTCGTCGAGTGCGTCCAGGCCCGCCAGGGTGGTGTGCATGCTGGCGCGGATCGCGTCGACGGCCCGCTCGCCCTCGGGGGTGAGGACGACGTTCTTGACGCGGCGGTCCGTGGGGCTGGGCTCCCGGTGCACCAGGCCGCGCTTCTCCAGGCGGTCGATGATCCCCGTCATGTTCGAGGCGTCGCAGGACAGCGTCCGGGCGAGGACCCGCATCGCGGCGGGCCCCTGGCGCAGCACGCTGAGCGTCTTGCCCTGGCTCGCGGTGAGGTTCTCGCTCGCGGCCGCCTCAGTGAAGTCCCCGTAGTAGGCGCGGAGCGACACCGCCAGCAACTCCATGAGCTGGGCCTTGTCGACGCGTGGGGTTCCAGGCATGTGAGCCACCTTACGCCATAAAACTTGACTATCTCAAATATCGAGGCTTACCTTTTAGTACGTTACTTGAAGTCCTCAAGTATCGAGGTTCTTAAGTAGTTGAGCAGCTGGAGAAGAAGTCACCGTGTCCCACACACCGCACGCGGCACCGTCGAAACCCACCGGACAGACCGCCGTCGTCCTGGTGCTCGGGCTCGCCGCCATGGTCGTCTCGATGATGCAGACCCTGGTCGTCCCGATCCTGTCGATCATCCAGAAGGACCTGGACGCCACCACCGCGGGCGTGAGCTGGGTGACCACCGCCACCCTGCTCTCGGCCGCCGTCTTCACCCCGCTGCTCGGCCGCTTCGGCGACCAGCACGGTAAGAAGCCCACCCTGATCGGCGTCCTGCTCGTGATGATCGCGGGCTCCGTGCTCGCCGCCACCACGACCTCCCTGACCTGGCTCATCGTCGGCCGGATCATGCAGGGAGCGGCCACCGCGATCTTCCCGCTCGCGCTCTCCGTGCTCCGCGAGGAGATCAGGCCCGCCAAGCTCCACGGCGCCATGGCCCTGGTCAGCGGCACCCTGGCGTTCGGCAGCGGCCTCGCCCTGGTGGGCGCGGGCCTGCTGACCCAGGGCTCCGACCCCGACTACCACCGGGTGTTCTGGCTCGCGGTCGTCCTCGCCGTGCTCGCGCTGGTCGGCGTGGTCCTCGCGGTGCCCGCCTCGCGCTCGAAGACCGGCGGCCGCACCGACTGGCTGGGCGCGGGCACCCTCGCGCTCCTCCTCGTCCTGCTGCTCCTGCCGATCTCGCAGGGCCACGAGTGGGGCTGGACCTCCGGCCGCACCCTCGGCTCCTTCGCGGGCGCCGTCGTCATGGCGGGTGTTTGGGTCCTGACCGAGCTCAAGGTCAAGGAGCCGATGGTGGACATGAAGATGTTCGCCCACCGCCCCGTCCTCTTCACCAACCTGGCCGGACTGTTGCTCGGCTTCGCGATGTTCGCCCAGTTCATCGGCGTCTCGTACCTCGTGCAGATGCCGGAGAGCGTGGCCGGTTACGGGTTCGGGGCCTCGGTCCTCGGGGCCTCCGTCGTCTACCTCCTGCCGACCACGATCGTCTCGCTGATCGGCGCCCAGTTCGGCGGGATCCTGGTCCGCAGGATCGGCGCGCGCGTCACGCTCGCCACCGGCGCCGCCTTCGGCGTCATCGGCTTCGCCTGGCTGACCCTGGCGCACGACACCAGCGCCTCCGTGATCGGCGCGGGCATGGTCATCGGCCTGGCGATCAGCTTCGGCTACGCCTCGATGCCGGCGCTCATAGTGGCCAGCGTCCCGGCGCACCAGACCGGCATCGCCAACGGCATCAACTCCATCTCCCGCTCGGTCGGCAGCGCCATCGCCAGCGCGATGATCACGTCGCTGCTCGCGTCGAAGACGATTCCGCTGCCCAAGGGCATGCCCGCGCTGCCGCAGGAGAGCCAGTTCACGCTGAGCTTCGCCATCGCCGGGGCCGCCTTCGTCCTGGTCGTGGCCGTCGCCCTGGTCGGCCTCACGGCCCGGCACGCGCCGCGTACGCCGCACCTGCGGAAGGTCGCAGAGTCCGACACGGCAACGCCGGAGCGCGCCGGCGTCTGACGCGCCCGCCAGGGGGCGCGAGTAACCCCCACATGCCCGCAGCCGCATCTGCAGAGATTCCCGCAGACGCGGCTGCGGGTTGTTGCGTGCTGAGCGCGCAGTTCCCCGCGCCCCTTGTCGGGCCTTGGGCCCCTTAAGGGGCGCGGGGAACGGCGCGAGCGACCCCCACATGCCCGCAGCCGCGTCTGCAGAGATCCCCGCAGATGCGGCTGCGGGTTGTCGCGTGCTGAGCGCGCAGTTCCTCGCGCCCCTGGTGTGGGCCCGTGGGCCCCTTTTAGGGGCGCGGGGAACGGCGCGAGCGACCCCCACATGCCCGCAGCCGCGTCTGCAGAGATCCCCGCGGATGCGGCTGCGGGTTGTCGTGTGCTGAGCGCGCAGTTCCTCGCGCCCCTGGCGTGGGCCTGTGGGCCCCTTTTAGGGGCGCGGGGAACGGCGCGAGCAACCCCCACATACCCGCGGCCGCCCCCATGCTGAGCACACATCCCCCACCCTCCCTCCGAAGGAGCCCCGCTCAGTCCTGAGCCGGCGCAGCCACCGCCCCGCCCCGCGGCTCTGCAGGCGCAGACGCAGCCACAGGCACGGCCGCCGCCCCCGCGGACCCGTCATCATCCGTGTTGATCCGCTCGATGAGAGCATCCCGCTCCGGCGTGTCCTCCGGCTTGGTCCACCCGATGACGACGTAGAGGACGAGCGAGACGGCCAGCGGGATCGACACCTGGTACTGGAGCGCGACCCCGCCCTCGACCGCGTCGTCGATCGGGTAGTTGACCAGGTAGAAGGCGAAGAGCCCGAGCGCCCAGCTCGTCAGCGCCGCGGTCGGCCCGGACCTGCGGAACGTACGCAGCAGACCCAGCATCATCGGGATCGCGATCGGCCCCATCAGACCGGCGACCCACTTGATGACGACGGTGATGATGTCCTTGAACGTGGGGGAGTTCACCTGGGTGGCGACCGCCATGGACAGTCCCAGGAAGATCACCGTGGTGAGGCGCGCGGCGATCAGGCCCTTCCGCTCGGTCCAGGCCCGCGCCCGCGCGGAGAACGCCGGGGCCACGTCCCGCGTGAAGACCGCCGCGATCGCGTTGGCGTCGGAGGAGCACATCGCCATGGTGTGCGAGAAGAAGCCGACGATGACCAGGCCCAACAGGCCGTGCGGAAGCAGCTGTTCGGTCATCAGGGCGTACGCGTCCGAGCCGTCCGGCTTCTCCGCGTCCACCAGGAGCGGGGACATCCACATCGGGAAGAAGAGGACGACCGGCCAGACCAGCCACAGGGCGGCGGAGAGCCTCGCAGAGCGCGCGGCCTCCTTGGCGTTGGCGGTCGCCATGTAGCGCTGCGCCTGGTTGAGCATGCCGCCGTTGTACTCGAAGAGCTTGATGAAGAGGAAGGCGAGCAGGAAGACCGTGCCGTAGGGGCCGACGAGCGGCTTGCCGTGGCCCGCGAGTTCCGGCTCGTCCCAGACGCCGAAGAAGCCGCCGTGCGGGCCGAGTTCGGAGACGACCGCCACGAACATGGCGACACCGGCGAGGAGCTGGATGATGAACTGGCCGAGCTCGGTCAGCGCGTCGGCCCACAGCCCGCCGATCGTGCAGTAGATCGCCGTGATCACGCCGGTGATCAGGATCCCCTGGTTGAGGGAGACGCCGGTGAAGACGGACAACAGGGTCGAGATGGCCGCCCACTTGGCGCCGACGTCCACGATCTTGAGCAGCATGCCGGACCAGGCGAGTGCCTGCTGGGTGCCCAGGTTGTAGCGGTTCTTGAGGTACTCCAGGGGCGAGGCCACGTGCAGCCGGGAGCGCAGCCGGTTGATGCGGGGGGCGAAGAGGCGGGAGCCGATGGCGATGCCGAGCGCGATGGGGAAGGACCAGGTGACGAAGGACGTCACTCCGTAGGTGTACGCGATGCCCGCGTACCCGGTGAACATCACGGCGCTGTACCCGGACATGTGGTGCGAGATGCCGGAGAGCCACCAGGGCATCCTGCCGCCCGCGGTGAAGAAGTCGCTGACGTTGTCGACCCGCTTGTGGGACCACAGGCCGATCGCGACCATCACGCCGAAGTAGCCGATGAGCACGGTCCAGTCGAGACTGTTCATATGGCCCTCCAGGGGTCCGCCTGGTGAACTGCGCGTAGCCGGCTCGCACTCCGCAAGAACCGGCCGATGGGGCCGGGGACGGCCCGGAAGCGCCCGCTCATCGTGGGTTCGGCCACAGCCCGCCGACAACCGCCCGCAAGGTCAAGAGCAAGTAAATTCGTTCGCTTAACTGACCTACATTCACATACATGGTCAGCGGAATTCCGGTTCGGGGCACAAAAATGCGCCCCTTCAAGGGGCGCGGGGACCTGCGCGACCAGCCACAACGGCCGCACGGCCGACCAACTACCGCATCAGTTCACCGGCGTTGACCAACAGTGACTGCCCGGTGATGGAGCGGGCCCGGTCGGACGCGAGGAACACCACCGCGTCCGCCACGTCCCCGTCCGTCGCCAGATCCGGCAACGCCATACGGGAGGCAAGGCGATCCCGCACCTCCTCCTCGGGCACGCCCTCCGTGTCCGCGGTGAACCGGACGTACGCCTGGACCGGCGGCCCCCACATCCACCCCGGCAGCACGGTGTTGACCCGGATGCGGTCCGGACCGAGCTCGTGTGCGAGCGAGTACATCGCCGAGGTCAGCGCGCCCTTCGACGCCGCGTACGCGGCCTGCCGCACCTGCGAGGGCGAGGCGACCGCCGACTGCGTGCCGATGAAGACCACCGAGCCGCCCCGCCGTTCCCTGAGGGCCGGCAGGCAGGCGCGCGTCATGCGCAGCGTGCCGAGCAGATTGACGTCGAGCACCTGCTGCCAGGTCGTGAAGTCCGCGTCCTCCACTCCGCCGAAGTAGCTGTCCCAGGCGGCGACATGGACGACCGCGTCGACACCGCCGAAGCGCTCGCGGGCGAGCTCGGCCAGGGCCCGGCACTGCCGCTCGTCGGTGATGTCGGTGGGCAGGTACGCGGTGCGGGTGCCGCCGGGGTCGATCTCGGCGGCGCTCTTGGCGAGGTTCGCCTCCGTGCGCGCCCCGAGGACGGCGTTCCCGCCGTCGCGCACGACGGCCGCCGCGACCTGGTGGCCGAGCCCGGCGCCGACGCCCGATACGACGACGGTCTTCGACTCGAGGAGCGACGACTCCATGGGGCGCCTCCCGGCTCTGGCAGTTTTTCTGACGGGGCGTCAGAGTATGGGCGTCCACCGGAGGAAGGAAGAGGGAGACAGGGGAGAAGCATGAGCGAGGACACCCGCAGCGACGTCTACGCCGAGCTGGCCGCCGTCGGGCCCTACGGGGTGCACCCGGGGCACGCCCTGATCACCATGGTCGAACCGGACCCGGGGCACGAGTACGCGTACAACCGCTGGTACGAGGACGACCACTACTACGCCGGCGCGATGGCCATGCCCTGGATGTACGCCGGGCGCCGCTGGGTGGCCACGCGCGAACTCCAGCTCCTGCGCTACCCCGCCAAGTCCGCGGTCGCCGAGCCGGTCACCGCGGGGTGCTACCTGTCCACGTACTGGGTGACGGAGGGGCGCTACGACGACCACATGAAGTGGACCGTCGGCATCAACAAGCGGCTCAACCGGGACGGCCGCGTCTACCAGGACCGCACCCACGTCTTCACCGCCTTCCAGGACCACGAGGCGACCGTCTATCGGGACGGCGCGGCGGGCCCGCGCGACTTCCACGCGCTCGACCATCCGTACAAGGGCCTGGTCCTGGAGGTCATCGACGCCGAGGGGCCGCGGCAGCGGGGCGAACTCCTGGAGTGGCTGCGGGCCCGGCACCTGCCGCGCGCCCTCGCCCCTCGGGGAGAGGTCACAGCGCCTGCCGCCATGGTCACGCTGTTCCGCCCGACGCCGCTGCCGGGGGACCGGATGACGTATGTGAAGCAGGTCGAGGGCGTCGACGCCCGGCTGACTCTGCTCTGGTTCCTCCAGGAGGACCCGCGGGACTGCTGGGAGGCATGGTTCACCGGGCGGGACGAGGCCGTGGCGGAGTCGGGGCTGGGGCGGGTCGAGCTGGTGGCGCCGTTCGTTCCCACGGTGCCGGGTACGGACACGTACGTCGACGCGCTGCGCTGATGTTCCGGGCCGCGCTGATGGCGCGGGCGGGGCCGAGCCCCCTCGGCCGGGACGGCGGGCCAGTCGAGAGGGCTCCTTCGGTGGTGCTCATGCGGTGCTGCTCATGCGGTTGTTCCGCTGCCGGGGTGCGCTGTGGTCTCACGCGAGGTCGGCAGCCCCCCTGCTCACCTCGCTGACGAACGCGTTCCACGACTCGGCGGGGAAGGCGAGGACCGGGCCCTCGGTGACCTTGGAGTCACGTACCGAAATACCGCGCAGCACGGGTGACTTGACCTCCACACACGCACCGTTCCCCGTGGAATAGGAGGACTTGACCCACGTGTGCGAGGCACCTTGCTGAATTGCCATGTTCGCTCCGGTTCTTTCCAGTTGTCGAGTTGCTGTCGCCGCATTGCCGCGGTGGCGCCACCGCTCTTGCTCGGTGGCGTAAATGACGCTACTCGCCAACATCGTGGCGTGAAGGGATCGTTCACTCAACCGGATGGCATATACCAGGGGGGTCTTCCGCGCCGACGAGCCAAGGGTGTACCGTGCGCCAATTTCGCGCGGATACGTCCGTCCGTCAGCGTGCGTAGCCCTTCGCGATCTCCGCGATGAGCTGTCTGGACTGCTCGACGTTGAGCGCCTGGGCCCGCAAGTGCTCGTACATGACGCTGTATTGCTGGACGTCATTCGCTTTTTCCAGATACAGGTCGCTGGTGACACCCTCGATGTAGACCACGCTGGAGTCGGCCGCGTCGGGGAACTCAAGGATCGCGTACTGACCGTTGAGCCCCGGGTGCGCGCCCATCTCGAAGGGGATCACCTGGACGGTCACGTGCGGCAGCTGGGACTGCTCGACGAGGTGCTCCAGCTGGTCGCGCATCAGATGCCGGGAGCCGACGACACGGCGCAGCGCCGATTCGTCGAGCACGGTCCACAGGCGCAGCGGACTTTCCGGCGCCGCGACGCGGTCCTGACGCCGCATGCGCACCTGGACGCGCTTCTCGATGTCGGTCGGAGTGGTCTCCGGGAGCGCGCCGGTGATGAGCGCCTCGGCGTACGCGCGGGTCTGCAGCAGACCGGGGACGACCTGCGGGTCGTACACGCGCAGGGACGCCGCGTCCGTCTCCAGACCGATGTACACGCTGTACGGGATGTCGCCGAAGGAGTGCCACCAGCCCTGCTGGCGCGAGTCCTTGGCCATTTGCATGAGCGAGTCGACGACGCGGTGATCCTCGACCTCGTAGACGCCGCAGAGATCGCGGACATCACGCTGGCTGATCGAGCGGCGGCCGTTCTCGAGGCGGCTGATCTTCGACTGCGAGACGAGCAGGCGCTCGGCGACCTCCTCGGCCGTCATGCCCTTGAGCTCGCGGAGCCGACGGAGCTCCTGGCCCAACCGGCGTCGCCTGACAGTGGGATTGACATTGGACGCCACGGGACGTGCACCTCCGGCTTGCCTGCCTCTGTTTTGCGTATCTACTGCTCAGCAGGGTGCCACCAACTGGGCTGACACCGCTGGGAAACAGCGGATATGCGGACGTGAGGGCGGGTGTGCGAGGTGTGCCGTCCCGCCCTGCGGCGCCGCGATGCGTGCGGCCGCGCGGGGCGGTGGTACCGAGGTGTCGTCGTCCGTCCTCCGGTACGGCCTCCCCGCGCGGCCCAGCGGCTCCCGAACCGGGTCTGGGGACTGCGGCGCGGCGCTGGTGCGGTGGTGCTGAGCGGTTACGTGATGGTGGTGCTGAGCGGTTGCGTGACGGTGGTGCTACGTGACGGTGGTGCCGGGACGCGCTGCTCTCAGTGAGCGACGGCGCGTGCCATGGATCCGCGGCGCGGTTGCAGAGGAACCCCGCCGGGGTCCGCTGTCGCCCTGGCCGGCTGCCGCCCACCGCCCGGCCCCGTGGGGCCTGCCGGTGCGGCACTGCGGCGCGGCTGAGCCGCCACGCCGTTCTGGACGTCCATCACGGCGTGCGCCACGAGGCCGCCCATCGGGTCGTGCCTGATCAGGTCCCGGAGCCGGGAGCGCGATGAACGCCCCTCGTTCCCGGGGTACAGATGCTTGCCGAGACCGACCGCGTGGGCCAGTGCGGCGAGCGCGGCGGTCCGCGGGTCCGGCGGTACGCCGGTGCGGATCGCACTGTCCAGCCGGGACCTGATGTCCCGGCTGATTGCCGTGTCCGTCGCTTGGTAGCGAGTCGTCGGCAGCACTCCGCACATCTGGCCCGAAACGGCATGCACCATGCCGCACCGCTCCAGGTGCGCGAGGTAAATCTGGCGCAGCCCCAGTCGGGGCCCGCCAATCCAGTGGACCGCCCGAACCGGGCTGCCGCGCCTGCGCAGCAGTTCCAGTGCGGAGTCCAGAGTCGGATCTCCGGTCGGCCGTGGCATCACCACGGCGATACGATCCCCGTCTGGGGCTATCCGTCCGGCCAGCGCCAGCTCCACTAGCTGTGCTCCGGCCAGACCGAGGTCGAGCGACTGCGGCTGCGCTGTGGTACCCGTGGCCGGGTCCAAAGCGAGCAGCAGAAGCTCCTCCGGAATTGTTCTGCGGCTCCTGCCCATCCATGCCTCCCCGCGTGGATGAATGACAGGGTGACCCCTCTCACATTGGTCTGTCGAGAGCGCGTGGGCGGGATGTACGGGAACCAGTAGGTATGTCGTCTCGTCTACCACGGGGGTTAAGCCCTCACACAGGACACTGGTACACGGTTCGGACAGTGGGTCCGACCCGGTTTTGCGCACGGTCAGCATTCAGCATCGGCATACGGCATGGCGTACGAGGAGGCATCGGTGGCGGGCGAGACCCCCGACAGGTCGAAGCAGCGGAAGTCGTCGGGGAACCCGACTGCGGCGGATTCTTCTGAGCCGGCGCCGGAGGAACGAGACCCGCGTCTCGCGATGACCCGCGAGACGCCGGAGGTTCGGGAGGACAACGCGACCGCGGTCTTCTCGACGAAGGACGTCGCAGGGAAGGCGGCCGGTTCCGACCGGCCTGCTTCCGAGGGCGACGCGAAGGACGACGCGAACGACGACGCGAAGGGCGAAGCGGCGAGCGGCTCGGACGAGTCCGGCTCCGCGTCCGAGTCCGAGTCCGAGTCTGCCCCCAAGGGGGCGGCGAACGGCGACGCGCGGCTGCGGGACGCGGTGGCGGCGTGGGTCGCGACCTCGGACGAGGAGACGCCCGAGGGCGGGGAACCGGCCGGGGACGAGCCCTCGACCGGCAGTGACGCTTCTGCGGAGGCCGATGCCGACGCCGATGCCGCGGACGCGGACGCGGACGGGGGCGGGGCGGTGGACGACGATGCCCCGGCGAAGGGCGGCGACGCCCCGGCCGCCGTGAAGGACGGGGCTCCGGCCGCCAAGGGCGACGATGCTCCGGCGAAGAGTAAAGACGCTCCGCTCAAGAAGGACGACGCTCCGGCCAAGGGCGAAGCCACCCCGGCCAAGGGCGAAGCCACCCCGGCCAAGGGCGAAGCCACCCCGGCCAAGGGCGAAGCCACCCCGGCCAAGGACGACGACGCTCCGGCCAAGGGCGACGATCCCAAGTCCACCGGCGTCGACCAGGCCACCGCCGTCTTCAAGATGCCGTCTTCGGAGGATGCCGCCGAGGCGACCGCGAAGAAGCCCGGCAAGGACGTCGACCAGCCCACCACCATGCTCAAGCTGGGCGACCGCGAGAACGCCAAGAACGCCAAGGACACCGCGAAGTCCGAGACGGAAGCCGAGCGGACCAGCAAGTTCGTCGCGCTGAAGCCCCTCGACGAGCCGTCCGCCAAGGCGGCACCCAAGGCGGCACCCAAGACGGACTCCAAGGCCGCCCCGAAGCCGGAGGCGAAGACCGCCGCCCCGAAGGCGGGCCCGAAGACCGGCCTCAAGGGCGCCGCCGCAACCACCGCAGCGGCCTCGGCCGCCGCGTCCAAGCCCGCCCCGGCCACCCCCCAGGCGCCCCCGCCCGTGGAGCCGACCACCCAGCAGCCCCGGCCGCCGAAGCCGCCGATCGACCTGCTCGCCGAGCTGACCAACACTCCGCCGCCGCCCGAGACGCCGGTCCGCACCGCGGTGCGCCGGGTCAAGATCTGGACGCCGCTGGTGCTGCTCATGATCGTCGTCTTTGCAGTCGTACAGACCGTGCGACCGCTGCCGACGCCCACGCTGCAGCTCACCGCGCAGGAGTCCGTCTCCTTCGAGGGCGGCAAGCCGTCCCTGCCGTGGCCGGGTCAGGGCCAGGCCGCGATGGACGTCAACGGCATCGGCACGTTCGGTACGTCGGGCGACCAGAAGCCCGTGCCGATCGCCAGTATCGCCAAGGTCATGACGGTCTACCTGATCCTGCGCGACCACCCGCTGAAGAAGGGCGGCGACAACGGCCCGAAGATCCCGGTCGACGCCGCCGCGCAGAAGCACTACGAGACCGGCAAGGCGGGGAACGAGTCCGTCGTGAAGGTCACCGAGGGCCAGAAGATCACCGAGTACGAGGCGCTGCAGGCGGTCATGCTGCCGTCCGCGAACAACATCGCCAAGCTGCTCGCCCGGTGGGACACCAAGAGCGGCTCCGAGGACGCGTTCGTCGAGAAGATGAACAAGACCGCCAAGGAGCTGGGCATGAAGAACACCCGCTACACGGACCCCAGCGGCCTCGACAAGACGACCGTCTCCACCGCCGAGGACCTCGTGAAGCTCGGCCGTGCCGCGATGGAGAACCCGGTCTTCAACGAGATCTCCCGCCAGCCCAGCTACAAGGACCTCAACGGCGACAAGCAGAACAACTTCTTCGGGCTCGTCCCGACCGTCGCGATCGGCATCAAGACCGGCACGACCACTGCGGCGGGCGGCAATATCCTCTTCGCGGCGGAGAAGCTGGTCGACGGCAAGAAGCAGACGATCATCGGCGCCGCCCTCGGCCAGTACGGCAGGAACGGCGTCGCCAACATCGACGAGGTCACCGGCGTCACCCGCAAGCTCATCGAGGCCGGACAGGACGCGCTGACCGCCAAGACCATCGTGAAGAAGGGCGCTGTCGTCGGCCAGGTCGACGACGGCCTGGGCGGCACGACCCCCGTCGTCGCCACCAAGGACGTCTCCGCGGTGGGCTGGTCCGGCCTCACCGTCAAGCTGATGCTCGACGAGGAGAAGGGCAAGACCGTCCCGCACACGGCGAAGGCGGGCACCGAGGTCGGCGTGCTGCACGTGGGCGACGGCAAGGGCAAGGGCGACGCCGTCGAGGTGCCGGTCGCGCTCCAGAAGGACCTGGCCGAACCGGGCTTCGGCGCCAAGCTGACCCGCGTCGGCTGACCCCGGCGAGAACCCGTCGGACCCCCACAGGAGGATGCCCCACCCCGGGTATCCTCCCGTGCCCGCGTGCTAGCGTCACAAACTCGGGGGGTAGTACGCCGGGGCGGAAAACGAGTGTTCCGGGACGAACTCTCGTCGGCACGGACCCGGGGCACTCCGGAAACACGGACGACACGGGGAGAACCTCCAGTGGCCACAGCGGAGCCGACGCGCGCCGATCACGACGCCGCCGCGCCTGACACGGGCGAAGGGCGCCGTAGCGGTACGCGAATACAGCTGCCGGGCCAGCGCCGCGGATCCGAGGACGGGCCCGTCCCCTCGCGGTCGCGGCGCTTCCTCCGTCACCCGGTGACGATCACGACGGCGGTCGCCGCCGTCCTGCACGTCGTCTGGTTCTTCGTCTTCGCCAACAGCGGGGGCGACCTCGCGGCGCAGGACGCCTGGGCCGAGTTCGTCGGACGGCACCCCGCCTCCGCGTACAACCTCGGCTGGTACGGCGGCATGCACCCCGTCTCGTACAGCGTCATCTCGCCGTACCTCATGTCCGTGCTCGGCGTGCGGACCACGATGATGATCGCGGGGACCGTCTCCGCCACGCTGCTCACGCTGATCCTGATGCGCAGCCGCGCGGTGCGGGGGCTCCTCTGGCCCACCGTCGCGGGCGTCTTCGCGCTGCTGTGCAACGCGGTGTCGGGGCGCGTGACGTACGGCCTCGGGCAGATGTTCGCGCTCATGGCGGTCGCCGCCGTCTTCTGCTGGCCCCACCGCTGGCGCTACAAGCGGTGGGCGAAGGCGCTGGTCGCGGCGCCGCTCGCGGCGCTCGCCACGATGGGCAGCCCGGTGGCCGGGCTCTTCGTCGGGCTCGTCGCCGTCGCGCTGTTCCTCAGCAAGCGCTATCCCGGGGCCTACGCGCTGGGCATCGCGCCCGCCATCGTCGTCGGTCTCTCCGCGTGGCTCTTCCCGTTCTCCGGCACCCAGCCGATGTCGTTCGGCTCGGCGTCGCTGCCGCTGCTCTTCGCCGGTCTCGTCTACTTCGCCGTACCGCGGGAGTGGAAGACCGTACGGATCACGACGGCCGTGTACGCGGCGTTCGTGCTCGGCGTCTGGCTGATCAACTCGCAGATCGGCTCCAACATCTCGCGCCTCGCGATGTCCTTCGCGGGCGTCGCGCTGCTCGCCGCGCTGCCCTACACCGTGCCGAAGTCCCGCAAGTGGTACGTGATCGTCGTGGCGTTCGCCGGCTTCACCGGGTGGATCGGCTACAAGGCCGTCGACGACATCGTGCACACCTCGTCGGACGCCTCCTGGACGCGTGAGGTCGCGCCGCTGGTGCACGAGCTGAAGGAGCGGGGCGCCGCCAAGGGCCGCGTCGAGGTGGTGCCGGCCCGCAGCCACCGCGAGGCGTCCGCGCTCCCCGCGTACGTACAGCTCGCCCGGGGCTGGAACCGGCAGGCCGACATGGAGCGCAACCCGCTCTTCTACGACGACACCCTCAACTCCGCGAACTACCACGAGTGGCTGCAGCGCTGGGCCGTGCACTACGTGGCGGTCCCCAAGGGCGAGCCCGACGGCGACGGCGGCAAGCGCGAGACGCAGCTCATCTCGGACGGCCTGCCGTACCTGAAGCAGGTGTGGGTCGACTCCAACTGGAAGCTGTACGAGGTCACCGACCCGATCGCGCTCGCAGGACCGCACGCCGTCGTGGAGCGCGCCGAGCAGGGCGAGATGACCCTGCGCGTGAAGGAGCCGGGCCGCGTCCTGATCCGGATCCCGTACTCGCCGTGGCTGAGCGTCGTCGACGCGAAGGGCAAGGGCGTCGAGAGGCCCCGGGAGACCGAGGCGTCCAAGCGGCAGCGGGAGCGCGACGACCGGCAGCCCAGGGAGTACTCCAACGTCAACGGCTGTCTGCTGGAGGCCGAGGAGGACCACAACGGCGACGAGTGGGTCGAGCTGCTCGCGCCGAAGGCGGGCACCTACCGGCTCGGCTCGCCCTATCAGCTGCCCCGCGGCACGCCCTGCCCGGAGGAGATGCGCCGCTGAGGCCCTGCGGGCTCCGAGACCCCGCGGGCTCTGACGCGGCCGTCAGCCGCCCGGCGGCGCGCAGATCCCGGACGTGGGCAGGTGTCCGGGGCCCGCGTCCGCCGCGGCTGTCGCGCGCACGGTGTCGAGCTGGTCGAGGAGCTCGTCGAGCCGCCCGTCGGACGGGTCCCTGAAGTACTGCAGGACGGCCCGGTGGAACGCGTCGCGCAGGCCCGGCGGCATCACGTCCGAGGCGTCGAAGCACAGCGTCCGCGCGCCGGTGGTGAGTATCCCCGCGATGCGCCGGCCCGTGGGATCGGTGGGCTGGGGGTCGGCCGCGTCGGGGAAGAGCGGCCGCAGCTCCGCTCTCGCCTCGGCCCGCCAGAGCGTGCGGGCCCGCTTGCCCGAGAGCCGGTCGACGAGGGCGCGCGCGGCCGGCTCGCGGGTGAACACCGCGGCCATGTCGCCCGCCACCTCGTAGGCACCGTCGTACGCGGTCCTGCCGCCCAGGAAGCCCGCCGCCGGATCGACGCGGACCCGTTCGTCCGCGTACAGGTAGCGGATGAAGGCGCTCTGGTGCTCATGCGTGCAGCGGGGCGCCGGCGTGTCGAGGAGGCCGCGCGGGCCGCCGCCCTTCGCCGGGTCGGGCGTCCCCTCGTACGAGGTGGTCAGCGACCGGTCGACCGACGCCTTGGAGCGGTCGCCGAGGAGCGCGGCCCAGGTCGTCCACGCCCTGCGGACGCGCGGATCGTGCCAGCTGAGGTGTCCGGTGGCCCACCGCGTGTACGCGGTGGGGCCCGCCTGGTGGAGCAGGATGTCCTCCACCCAGTCGGTGCCGGGCCAGCCGGAGGTGGCCTGCGAGGCGAGGCCCACGCACCACGCGGGCGCCGGGGCCGACCGCCCCTTCCTGCTCCACACCAGGCTCTTGAGGTCGACCTTCAGCGGCACCCAGTAGGTGCGGCGCATGCCGTCCACGGAGAGGGGCGGGGTCCAGGGCGGGTAGGCGCGGGCGGTGGCGGCGCGGTCGAGCGGGGTGAGGCGGCCCGCGCGGGCGTACTCGGTGAGTTCGCCGATGCTGTTGAGGATCGCCACGTCCGGCGGGTCGTCCGCCTCGAGCTGCGCGCCGAGCGTCTCGCGCAGGGAGCGGGTGCCCTGGTAGGTGTACGTCTTCCCGGTGCCGTCGTCGAGGCGGTGCAGCATCGCCTCGAACGCCTCGCCCTCGGGGCCCGTCCAGGGGCCGAGCACGACGAGCGTCTCGGGCCGCCCGCCCCCGCAGGCGGCGGCGCCGGCCAGCAGACAGGCCGCGAGGACGGCACACGAGACGCCGCGCGAGACGCGACGCAGGACGGTGTACGGACGGTTCACGTGGCGGCCCCCTGGCGGGAGATGAGGACGTACTCGCGGCGGTAGGCGTAGAGCGTCACGCCGGTGAGGGCGGCGCCGGCGAGCCCGACGGGTGTCACCCAGGGCGCGGCCCCGTCCAGCGACGCGAGGCGGCCCGCGGCCAGGTCGTGGCGCGCGCGGGCGTCGAGGGACGCGATGAGCAGCGGGTCCGGGCGGCCGAAGGGGTGGTCGTCGGCGGCCGACTCGATCGCCGGTGACGTCCGGTCGGCCAGGTCGCCCGCGGTGGACACCACCCGCTGCTGTGCGCGGTGGGCGAGGACGGCGTCGGTGGTCAGGAACGGCACGGCGAGCAGCGGCACCGCGGCCACCAGGAGGGGGACGCTGACGTACAGGTGCAGGCGGTGGTGGAGGAAGAGCTGGGTGCGCCACAGGCCGCACGCGAGCAGGCCGAGGGCGATCGCGGCGATCACGGCCGCGGCGATCAGCGGGCCGCCGAGCGCCGCGCGGTCCGCGAGCCGGTCGCGCAGGTGGTTCTCCAGGGTGGTGATGCGGTCGACGACGGCGGTCGCGTCGGATCCGGTGCCGGGCCGGCAGGCCGGGTAGCCGTCCGGTCCGGCCCGCCGGGCGGTCGCGGGGGCCGAGCAGAGCATGCTGCGGGCGTAGGAGAGCCCGGCGCCGCGCAGCGCCGGGTCGGCGACGTTGTTCTGCGCGAACGCGATCCACGTGCCGTAGTCGACGACGAGCCCGGAGACCACGTCGAGCTCCTGGCGTTCGGCGGTGGTCAGGGCGCCGCTGCGGGCCACCTGGTTGAGGCGCTGCACGGCCCGCGTGGTGCGGGTGCTGTACCGCTTGCTCAGGCCGCCGAGCTGGACCGCCTCCCCGGCGGCCAGGCTCTCCTCGGCCTCGCGGTCGGCGATGCGCAGGGACGTCTCGGCCTCGGCGAGGCCGACGAGCGCGGGGGTGAAGCTGTCGCGCAGGGCCGCCGAGTCGTCGCGGATCCCGGTGTACGCCCAGCCGAACGCGGCGGCCGCGAGGACCGTGAGCAGCGGCAGGGCGACGAGCCGCTCGCGCAAGTAGGCGCGATTGCGCGGCCGTTCGGCGAGCGGCGCGGGCCAGGCGTAGCGCAGCAGGCCGCGCAGCACGCCGGCCGCGATCAGCCGGGCGGTGTGACGGCGGGCCGTCACGGGGTGCCGCCGGTGGCTGGGAAGGTGCCGGGCAGGACGGTCGTGCTCGACTGGATGCGGGCCGCCTCCACGTCGAACTTCGCGATGCGGTCGCGGAGTTCGACCTCGCCCCGGCCGGAGTCGCGGACGCGCACGAGGCGCCGCAGATGCTCCTGCATGGCGGTGTCGCCCGCTTCGGCGGCGAGCCGCCAGGCCGTGCCGAGCAGCTTCTGGGCCGCCGGGCGCCTGCCGTGTTTCAGCTCCGCGCAGGCCTCTTCGAAGGTGCGGTGCAGCTCCTCCTCGTGCCGGTAGTGGGCGACCTGCGGGTCGAGGCGGCTGTAGAGGTCGGCGTCGTCGGTCCAGCGCATCAACACGGGCTGTGGCGGGGGGAGTCCGAGCCCTGCCGGGCCGTCCGTGTCGAGCTCGACCTCGGTGAGCAGGAGCTCCTTGCCGAGCTGCGCCGGGTCGTAGGGCGCGCCGACGCAGAGCAGGTAGGCGCGGGTCTCCTCGCCGCACGGGCCGAGTCCGTACTCCTCGACGGGGCCGCCCGCGCCCGTGGCCACGCCGGACAGGTCGACGTGGTCGGGGCTGAGCGCGGCCCGCGTCGGATGGACCTGCTCGAAGGAGTACGGGCGCACCCCGGCGCGGTGGTAGAGGCGCAGCCGCAGGCCGGTGACGTCGCGGTCGGCGGCCTGTCCGGTGAGCGCCGCCAGCTCGTCCGGCAGCCGGGTCAGGTCGGCGACGGCGCGGGTGCGGCCGCCCAACGCACCGCCGATCAGCAGGAGTTCCTCGGTCTCCCAGGCGTCCCCGATGCCGACGACGTCGCAGGCGAAGGCGCCCGCGCACCGCTCGACGCGCTCGCGCAGCTCGGCGCGCGTCTCGTAACCGGGTTCGTTCTTGCCGTCGGTGAGCAGCAGCGCGTGGCGTACGTAGCCGCCCGCGCCGGCGGCGGGCAGGTCGCGGAAGAGGTGCCTGGCGCGCTCCAGCCAGGTGCCCATCGCGGTGCCGCCGCCCGGGGTGCAGTCGTGCAGGGCGGTCTCGGCCGCGGCCCGCGACTCGGCGTGCGCGACGGCGAGGCCGGGCCGCCTCGGATAGATCATGGCGGTCCTGTCGCCCCCGGCGACCAGCGCGAACAGCGAGCCGTCGGGGATGCGGGCCAGCGCGCTGACGGCGGCGGCGCGGGCGGCGGCGAGCCGGCTCGGCGGCAGCACCATCGACGAGGAGTGGTCGATGAGCAGGACCTCGGCGAGCCGGGGGCGCACGGTGGCCTCGGGCGGCACGGTGGCCTCGGGCGGCACGGGCGCGGTGCCGGGTCTGCGCACGCTCACCGTGAGGACGGCGTACATCCGGGCCGCCTCCGCCGCGCCCGGCGAGCGGGGGCGGGGCAGCTCGACGACCTGGCTCACTTCGAGGGCGACCGAGGCGGCCGGTTCCTGATCTTCTTGCCCAGCCATGGGGTGTCCTTGCCGAGTCGGGAGTGCCGGAGTCCGAAGGGGCGTACCGCGTACGCGCGGTCCAGGAGGAGCTCGGCGAGCGGGGTGCCGGTGCCGTCGGCCGCGGCCGGGGCGTCGCGGGCCGCCTGGTGGGCCAGGCCCCGGTAGAAACCGGCGAGGTCGGTGCGCAACCCCCGTTCGTCCGCCGGGAATTCGAGCAGCGGGTCGGCGTGCGCGGCGACGGCCCGCAGCTCGGCGGCGGTCAAGCCGCCGCCCTCGCTCTCGTCGCCACCCCCGCCCGCGCTCCCGCCCGCGTCGAGCAGGCGGTGCGCCGCGCCCCACACCTCCGCCTTCATCCGTACGCGGGACTGTTCGTCGGTCAGGCCGTGCGCCGAGAAGAGCTGGGCCAGCGCCCGCACCGCCGCGCCGAGCCCGGCCGCGTCCCTGGCGTGGTCGACGCGGATGCGCACCGCCGCCGTACGGGCCGCGGTGCGGTGCCGGGAGTGCTGGGGCACCGCGTCGAGGGCGGCGATGGCGGCCGTGAGGGCGTCGGGCCCGCCCAGCGCGAGCCGGGCCCGGACGGCGCCGAACGCGGCGCTGCCCAGCGAGGGGTTGCGCAGCCGCACCGCCTCGTAGAACGTCAGGGCCTCGTGCCGCCGGTCGAGCCGCTCCGCGCAGTAGCCGAGCGCCAGCTTGGGCGCGTACTCGCCGGGGATCGCGCCGTAGACCCGGTCGAAGTGGCCGCGGGCCTCCGCCACCCGCGAGCGGGCCAGCGCGAGCAGCCCCCGGTGCCAGTCGAGCCGCCAGTCGTACGGGGCGTGGGCGGGACCTATGGCGTCCTCGGCCAGGGCGAGCGCGGTCTCGGCGCCGGTGAGCGGCCCGCGGTCGGTGCGCGGCGCCGTCCGCAGCCGCAGCCTGCACCGCAGCAGGTGCACCTCGGGGGAGTCCCGCCAGTCGCCGGTGTGCTGGAGCAGCGCCTCGGGGTCGTCGTCGCTGAGCCTGCTGAGCTCGCCGTGGTGGTCGTCGTCGGGGTCCGGGCGCGGCACCGGAAGGCGCCGGGCCACCTCGGGCGGGTCGGGCACGGGGTGGCTGGGCGGCGACAGCGGGGCCGCCGCCCAGCGCGACACCTCGGGGGCCGCGCCGAGGCCGCCGTCCAGGGCGTACGCGGACTGCAGGAAGAGCGGCGAGGGTTCGAACGTCTCCGCCCCGGTCCGCAGCGAGCGCAGTTCGCGGAAGACGCCGCGCAGCTGCTCGTCCATCTCCCTGGCGGTGGCGAACCGGCCCGCGCGCCCGGTGCGGGTGGCACGGCGCAGGACCCTGGCGAGGGAGACGAGGCCGAGCCCGCGGTGGTCCGCGACGGCGTCGTTCAGCGGGGCGAGCGCCGCCAGGTCCGCCAGGTCGTGCCGGGTCGCGCCGATGCCGCACAGGGTGCGCAGCGTCTCGCCGAGGCTGAACAGGTCGTCCTGCGGCACGGATTCGCCGCGTTCGCCGACGCTGGGCGCGCGGAAGGGGGCGGTGGTGAGGCCGGGCGCGCCCGCGCGGCGCACGCTGCCGACGTCGACGAGCTTGGTGGTGGAGCCGTCGTGCATCACGTTCGGCGGCTTCAGGTCGCCGTACACCTTGCCGCGCTCGGGGGCGTGCAGGTGCGCGAGCGCGGCCAGGATCCGCACGCCGTACGCGAGCACGAACTCCAGGAAGCGTTCACGGCCGAACTCCTCGGGGTGGGCGTGCGCGCGGTCCCTGACCTCTTCGAGGTTGAGCCCGTCGACGTACTGCAGGACGAGGAAGTCCCCGACGCCGGAGTGGTGCCCGTAGTTGAACACCCGGATGAACCCGTCGTGGTTGAGCTCGACCAGCTCTTTGCGCTCGACCTTGAGGAGGCTGTACGAGTCCGTGGCGAGCTCCGCGTGCAGCATCTTCACGGCGACCGCGCGGTCGTCGACCTTCGTGTCGTGGGCGAGGCAGACCTCGCCCATCCCGCCGTACCCGAGCGGCCGCACCAGGCGGTACTGGCCGGCGAGCAGGGTGCCGGGCGGCAGCGGCAGCCCGCTCGGGGCGTCCGGGCCCGGGCCGCCGCTGTCCGCGCGGTCCAGGAGGGTGATCTCGGGCAGGACGGTGGGGTCGGGGTGCTCGGGCGGCAGGTCGACGCGGGCGGGGCGCGGCGGGGGCCCGGTGGCGAAGCCCGGTTCGACGATCCAGTGCTGGGAGGACTCCTGTTCCTGGGGGCCGGAGCGAGAGCCGGAGCCGGAGCCGGAGGTGAGGACGGAACCGGAACCGGAACCGGAACCGGTGCCGGTGCCGGTGTCGCTCGCCGGGCGGTCCACGGCGGAGTGCAGCCCGGTCCGCGGGTCGACGCGCTCGCCGCTGGCCAGGCAGTAGCCGGTGGGCGTGACGGTGCCCGAACAGCCGGGGTGCGGACAGGCCTTGACGGGCGTCACGCGTCACCGTCCGTATCCGTATCCGCATCCGTGTTCGTGTCCGTGTCCGCACCCACGACCGTGTCCGCATCCACGACCGCGTCCGGAGCCCCGTCCGCCAGGCGCCGCACCACCCGCGTGAAGGCCGCGACCGCCCGCTCGGCGTCGGCCAGCGGGCAGGGCCCCGCCATCAGGAGCCGCTGCGCCTCGCGGTAGGGGCCGACCGCGTCGGGGTGCTCGGCGAGGCCGCGCCGGGCGAGCCGGGCCAGGTGGTCCCGGAGCAGCCCGCGCAGCCGCAGATGCTCGTCGAGCACCCCGCGCAGCCCGCTCTCGGCCCGCTCGGCCCGCAACAGATAGGTCTCCACGGCCTGCTCGGCGTACGAGAGCTTCTCCAGGAGGCGCGGGCCGCCCCGCCCCGCCGACGGCCGCAGTTCGTCGCTGAGCTGCACCGTCCACAGCGCGGCCCGCGCCGCGTACGCGGTGGCGACCGGCGGGTCGACGACGTGCGGCTCCACGCGGTGGAAGAGCCGCCGGGCGTTGCGTTCGGTGTCGGCGAGGACGTCGACGCGGGCGCCGATCCGCTGCAGCCACTGCGCGGCGCGCTCGGCGGGCAGCAGCCTTTCCGCGAGGGCGTAGGTGAAGCCGTGGGTGCTTGAGCACACCACGAGCAGCAACCGGGCGCCCGCGTCGGCCAGTTCACCCAGGACGCGGGCGGCGGTGGCCGGATCGGTGGCGGAGCGGTCGGCGTGCAGGACGGCGACGGCGGGGCGCCGCCGGGCGGTGGTGTGGCCGCGCGCCGCGTGGCGCAGTTCGTGCCGCAGGACCGCGAGGGCCTCGCGCAGCTCGGGCCGGTCGGGCTCGTCGAGCGCGGCGCCCTCCAGGTCGAGGGCGAGGGCGATGCTGCCGACCCGCGGCGCGATACCGGCGCGGGACAGCAGCGAGGCGCCGCTCTCCGCGCACTCCACGGGTCGTACGGCCAGTTGGGGCGACTGTTCGCGGTCGGCCATGTTCAGGACGACGTACAGGGCCTGCCGCGCCCGGTCGTCGTCCTCGGCGATGAAGAGCACCTCGGTGTCCCACGCGTCCGTCTCGCCGTTCAGCCAGCGGGTGACGGTGCGCTGCAGGCCGTGCGGGCGGGCCGTGCGGGCGGCGTCCGCCGAGACGACGCGGTGGCCGGGGATGGCGTGCGGCCCGGTCACGTACCGCTCGGCGAACCGCCGGAAGTACTTGGCGACGGTGGCCGCCGGGATCATGTACCCGCGCTCGCCCCGCTCGTCGGCCTGCGCCAGGATGCCGAGGAGCCGGTCCGTCCCCTCCTCCCGCACGCCCGCCCCACTGAACCCGCCCCGCAGCCGCGGCGTCCGGCCCGCCTCCGTGCCTGCCCCGGTGAGGTCGATCTGCACCCGCTCGTCGCCCTCGCCGCCGGGCCCCCGGCAGGCGCCGGTGAGCCACTGGCCGCCCGACCGGTGCGCCGGGAAGCCGTCTATGAGGACCGTGGCTCCCCGGTAGTCGAGTGTGCGGTGCAGGGTGACCGGCGAGGGCAGGGGCGCGGGGCCGTCCAGGACGAGCACCGCGAGGTCGCCCTGCGCCTTGCCGAAGGCGGGCACCCAGTGCCCGGCCTCCACGGTCGCGGTGCGGTGCGGGGTCCGCTCCAGGCCCTGGAGCAGCGGGAACTCGACCTGTACGCGGTCGGGACGCCGGCCCGTCGCCGGGTCGCGGATCACATGGGCGCAGGTGAGGACCCGGTCGGTGCCGAACAGCACCCCGGCGCCCAGGACGTCGCCGCTCCCCGAGGCCGCCCACCGTCGCAGCCGCACACGCCAACTCGAATGATCCATCGGAGAGTTGACGCCCCCGTCCGCAGCTTCCGCATCCCCCTCCATGTTTCCTCAGAATAGGCGCGGGGGAGGCCAAAGGCGCCCCGGCTGCACGCGGAGGGAGTACGCCGGGCTATCCGCCGGGGAACACCTGCGCGACCGGGAACGCCACATCGCACACCTGGTCATCGGGTCCCGTCCGCGCCCAGTCCGCGAAGTACACCTCCCGGCACGGCCCGGCCAGGGCGAGCCCCTGCCCGGCGACCCACGCCTCCACCGCGTCGAACGCCGCGATGATCTGCGGATAGGAGACCTGCGCCTTGGTGATCCGTGTGTAGGCGAGCCGGTGCGCGGGCTCCACCCGGACCCGGACGTCCGAGGCCCGGCCCTGCCGCGCCGCCCACGCGCGGGCGGCCCGCACGTCCACCACAGGGACGCAGGACTCGGCGGGCCCGTCGCTCTCCTCGGTCACCTCGGCGTGGTAGACGACGAAGTGCGGGGCGGCGACGCCCCCGCACTCCCCGGCGGCCCGCTCCAGGCGTTCGGCGCTGGCGCCGATCCAGGCGGACAGCTCGCCGCCGCGCACGTGCCTGGTCTCACTGATGACGTACTGCTCCGGTACGTCCACGGTCTGCACTTCGAACGTCGCGTACAACTCGGCATTCCTTCCCGACAGTCGTCCACGGAGGTAGCGCGCGAGCGTCCGCTGCTCGGCGAAGCGCTCCTCGACCCCGGCCCAGTAGCCGTCGAGCGAGCGCGCCGCCCGCTCCCCGTCCAGCTCCACGACCTCGGCGATGGCCGCGAGCGGCATGTCGAGGCGGCGCAGCAGCGCGACCGTGCGGGCGCGCTCGATCTGGTCGGGCCGGTAGGAGCGGTACCCGCTGACCTCGTCGACGTGGGCGGGCGCGAGCAGCCCGAGCCGGTCGTACAGCCGCAGCGCCTTGGGGGAGAGCCGCGCGCGGGCGGCGAACTCGCCGATGGACAGCAGGCCGTCGCCGGGCCGCGCCGGTCGTCGTGGTTCCACGTTCACGAGGTCATCCTCCGTCACCGGGCCGGTCGGCCCGATGACCCAGAAGGTGAGGTCTGCCCCAGGGGCAGAGTCAAGCAGGGTCGGACAGGGTCAGAGTCAAGCAGGGGCAGAGCCGACGGAGGCCGAGCCGACGGAGGCCGAGCCGACACGGGCCGAGTCAACAGGCGCCGCGCCAACGGTCAGTTCAGTTCCGCGCCCCTGCCACGTACTCCTGCCAGATCCGGGGCGGGAGCGCGTTCCCGCGCCGGGACTTCTTGCCGCCGACCCCCGACATCGGGAGCAGCTGCGGGTCGTCGGGGTCGAGGCGGAACAGGGTGACCGCCGTCGACAGGTCCTTCGTGAACCCCGTGAACCAGGCCGACTTGAGGCGGTCCTGGTCGCCGGTGCGGCCCGCGGACACGTCCGTGCCCAGGTCCTTGCCGACCTCGCGCAGGGCGTCGGTGACCTGCCGGGCCACCTGCGGGTCAAGGGCGCGGCTCGCCGAGGGCGGGGTCAGGCCCGGCAGGCGCTCGCCGTCCCTGAGGGCCTTGGTGACCGAGTAGGGGTCGTGCCGGATCCCGTCGGCCGCGAAGGTCCCGTACGCGGTGGCCATCCGGATCGCGCTGGGCGTCGACGTGCCGATGGAGAAGGCCGGCTCCAGGCGGGCCATGCTCTGCCTCAGCAGCCCGGCGTCGACGGCCGTGCGGCGGACCGTGTCCCGGCCGACGTCCTCGCCGAGGCGTACGTAGGTCGCGTTGCCGCCGGAGGCCAGGGCGCGGCGGAGCGTGGGGTGGTCGGGGTCGGTGGCGCCGGTGGCCGGGCGCAGGGTGCCGTCGGCCGCGTAATAGCTGTCGGCCAGGATGCCCGGCCCCATGTCGGGCGCGCGGGCGAGGCGGGCCTCGGTGACCGGGACTTCCCGTAGGGCCATCCCGTGCTGCAGGGCCGCGGCCAGCACGAACGGCTTGAAGGCCGAACCCACGGGGACGCCGGAGGTGTCGGCGTTGTTGGTGAAGTGCGCGGTGGCGTCGGGCCCGCCGTACAGCGCCACGAGCGCCCCGTCGGAGGGCCGCACGGACGCGGCGCCCACCTGCACGTGCCGGTCGGCCGGGCGCTTGTCCGGGTCGGTGTCGCGGGTCAGGACGCGTCGCACGGCGCGCTCCAGGGCGCGCACCTTGTCCTTGTCGAAGGTGGTGTGGATCTCGTAGCCGCCGCGGGCGAGTTCCCTGTCGGTGAGGCCGGTGCGCTGCTTGAGGTAGCGGTTGGCGACGTCGACGAGGTAGCCGGTCTGGCCGCCGAGGCTGGTGGAGCGCGACCGTTTGCGCGGTTCGGGGAAGGTCCGGTACTTCGCCCGCTCCTTCTTCGTCATCAGGCCGACCCCGACCTGCCGGTCCAGGATCCACTCCCAGCGCTCCCGCGCCCGCTCGTGGTTGGCGGCGCCGACCGCCGGGTCGTACAGGTCGGCGCCCTTGAGCATGGCGGCGAGCATCGCGCCCTGGCTGGGGTTCAGCTTCTTCGCGGGGATGCCGTAGTAGGCGTGGGCGGCGGCCTCGATGCCGTTGGCGCCGCGCCCGAACCAGCTGGTGTTGAGGTAGCCCTTGAGGATCTCGTCCTTGCTCTTCTTGCGGTCCAGCTTCAGCGCGATGACGAACTCCTTGACCTTCCGCGTGACCGTCTGGTCCTGCGAGAGGTAGGTGTTCTTCACGTACTGCTGCGTGATGGTGGAGCCGCCCTGCGTCTCCTGCCCGCGGACCATGTTGACCGCGGCACGGGCCAGGCCCTTGGGGGAGACCCCGGAGTCCTCGTAGAACGTCTCGTTCTCGGCGGCGATCACCGCGTTCACCGCGGACGGGGCGATCTGGCCGAGCTCCACGTTCTGCCGGTTGACCTCGCCGGTGCTGACCATCTGGGTGCCGTCGGACCAGTAGTAGACGTTGGCCTCGCGGCGGGCCGCCTCGTTCTCGTCCGGGATGTCCACGCTGACGTACACGCAGATGAAGAGCGTGGCGACGGCGGTGACGAAGAGTCCCGCCGTGCCGAGGAGCAGGCGCCACGACGGGACCCAGCGGCGTACGCCGCTCCTGCCGGTGCGCGGGTAGTCCACGAGCCGTCGTCGGCCGCGCCGGCGCGACTTCTTCTCCTGAGCATGTGTCCCCATGCCGGAGGAGAGCGCGCCGCACGCGGCCGGGTTGGCCGTGAGGCCGTTAGCGGTACGTAACAGCCCGCCCGCGGGGAGGCCGCGGGGTCAGCGGATCTTCGTCAGCTCGCCCTGGTCCTTGAGCACGGCGACACCGGCGGCCCAGAGGCTGTTGACCCGTGCGCGCTCCTGGGCGTTGGGGTACGCGTTGGTGCAGGACGTGCCGGGTCCGCCACCGGACATCAGCTCGCTGCACGGGCCCGAGTAGTGGTCGGGCAGACCGAGCACGTGACCCGTCTCGTGGGCCGTCACGCGCGTGGAGTTGTACTGCTGGTTCTGCCGGTAGTCCAGGAAGATGTACCCGTGGCCGCGCCCGTCGGTGGAGGCGTACGAGCCCCGGGAGTCATTGCCCTCGCGGTACGAGAAGTCGGCACCCGAACTGCTCTCCTGCAGCTTCACGTTGGAGACCGAGGAGTTCCAGATCTGGGTGCTCTGCGCTATCTGGGTGCGGAAGCTGGGGGCCCGGGTCGTGCTGTACCTGACGGTGACGACCTGGATGCCGGGCTGCGCCGCCTGCTTCTTCAGCGCCGACTTCATGACGGCGTCGAAGAACTGCCGGTTGGCTGCCTGGTCGCCGCCCGTGTACGACGACGTGCTGGTCGCGGCGGCGGGCTGCACGGACTCCGGCGCCGGGGCCGGTGCCGCGAACGCCGTGGGGGCGGCGGCCAGCGAGGCCACGAGTGCGGCGGCGCCGAGTGCGGCGGCGAGGCTGGTCCTGGATCTGTTCATGGGGGTGTGTCCCTTCCGGGATGGCCCGCGGACGGGCCATGGGGGTGGCCGGGACGGGCCGGTACGCGGGGGTGGCCGGGGTCCCGGGACAGGAGGCCTGCGGGTGCGGCTTCCGGTCGGGACGAGTATCGGGAGGGCGGGGCCTGTTCGTACCGATGCCATTTCGTGATAGCGCGATGACATCAACTGGCGCGAGGGGGGCGGTATTTGCCGCTGCGGGGAATGAGGCGGGCTCGTGTGTGCTTGCTGAAGGAGCACGCTTGGTCTGGTCCTGTCTGGCCCTGTTCGGTCCGGCCCTGTCTGGTCCGGCCCTGTCCGGTCCTGTCTTGTCCGGACCACCCGTACCGTCGCCCACCGACCCGCACCGCCCCGGAGGCCCGCCCATGAACGCCACCCCGCAGCCGTACGACCCTTACGCGCTCCTCGCGGAGAGCAGGCTCGGTGTCCTCGCCACGATCAAGGCGGACGGACGCCCGCAGCTCTCGCCCGTCATGCCGTTCTACGACCGGGACGCAGGGGTCGTCCACGTCTCGATGACGGAGGGCCGCGCCAAGACGGCGAACCTGCGCAGGGATCCGCGGGCCACGCTGGAGGTCACCGGCCCCGACGGCCGCTCCTGGGCCACCGTCGAGGGCACGGCCACCCTTACCGGACCGGGCACCGATCCGCAGGGCCCCGAGGTCGAGGCGCTGGTGCGCTACTACCGGACAGCGGCCGGGGAGCACCCGGACTGGGACGAGTACCGGTCGGCGATGGTGTCCGACCGCCGGGTGCTCATGACGATGACGGTCGACCGCGTGTACGGGGAGCGGATCGGCTGAAAACCGGTGGGTCCGCGGGTGTTGGCGGAGGCGTGTGGGGTGCGTGGAGTGCTTGGGGCGTGTGGGGTGCTTGGGGCTTGGGGTGCGGCGGTCTACCCCGGGACCCGCGGGCTCACGGTCATGCGGATGTCGTCGTCGGCCCAGAGCACGAACCGTTCGACGGGCGTCACCTCGTGCCCCGGTACGGGCCGGAAGCGGAACCGCTTCAGCAGGACGGCCAGCGCGAGTGCGGCCTCGACCATGGCCAGTTGGGCGCCCTCACAGCTGCGCGGCCCGATCCCGAAGGGGATGTAGGCGAGCCGTGGCCGCTCGGCCACCGCCTCCGGGCTGAACCGCTCGGGCAGGAACCGCTCGGGGTCCGGCCAGTGGTCGGGGTTCATGTGGACCGCCCAGAAGGGGTAGAAGACGGTGGTCCCGGCCGGAAACCCGTACGAGCCGACGACGAGCGGTTCGGTCGTCTCGCGGGCGCCGTAGGGCCCCGGCGGGCGGAGCCGCATCGACTCCTTCAGGACCATGTCCAGATACGTGAGCCGCCGCAGGTCGGCGTAGTCGGGCACGGCACGGTCGCCGAGGACCCGGTCCAGCTCCTCGGTGACGCGTGCGGCGACGTCGGGGTGGCGCCCGAGCAGATGCAGGGTCCAGGAGACGGCGACGCCGGTGGTGTGGTGGGCGGCGAGCATCGTCACCATGACGGTGTCGCGGATGCGGGCGGGGGACATGCCGGCGTCGACGAGGGCGCCGATGAGGTCGCTCCGGTCGCTCTGTGCGCTCCGGTCGCTCCGTGCGCTGTCCGGATGGGCGGGGTCCTGACGTGCGTCGTTTTGGCGTGCGTCGCTTCCGGGTGCGTCGTTTTGGCCCGCCTCGTTCTGGCGTGCCTCGCTTCGGCGTGCCTCGCTTCGGCGTGCGTCGAGGACGCGGTCGACGGTGGCCCGCAGATACCGGAGCGCGCCCTCGACCCGCTTCGTCCGGTCCTCCTCGTCCCTCGGCACCTGATACTGCTGCCCCAAGGACTCGGTGAGCACGGTCTCGAACGCGTCGACGACCCCGTCCGGATCGACGACACCCCGGTCGTCGCCGCCCAGCGCGTACGCGCAGATCATCCGCAGCGACAGCGCCGTCAGCTCCTTCTGCAGACCGACGGCCGCACCGTCGCCCAGCGCGCCCCACCGGTCCGCGAGCCCCTCGACCAACGCGGCGAACTCCCCGAAGTGCCGCTCGTGCGAGGGCCGCCCGGCGAGCACCTCCAACAGCACGCGCCGCCAGGGCCCGTGCTCCTCGGCCCCGATGACCTGCAGATTCCCGGCCTCACACAACGGTGAGAGGAAGTCGAACAGCGCTGCGGGCCGCTCGTCGATCCGGGCGGTGGCCTCAAGCAGCACGGGATCGGCGACGGACACGGCGGTGCCCGCGCCCGGCAACTGGAACCGCGCGACGGGCCCGTACTCCGCATGGAGCCACAACTGATAAAGGTGCAGCCCGCCGGCCGCCGCGATGGCCCCGACGCCACCGTCATCTTGCGGCTCAGGCCCAGGAATCCCCATGTCCACCCCTTCACCACTCCTCACCGTCGCCGGCGCACACCACCGGCGCCCACCACCGGCCCGGGGCGCGTACCGGAGTAACCGCCCTTCGCACGGGCCGGGTTCCCGACGGCCTCTGTGCACAGGTGCCCTCAGTCGGATTCAGGCCAGTAAACTGCGCCCGCCCAGAAGCGATCCGGAAGCGATCCGGAAGCGATCCGGAAGCGATCCGGAAGCCATCCGGAAGCCATTCAGATGCGATCCGGCAGCGACTCAGCAGCGATTCGGGCATACGGCGCGCGCGGGAAGACGAGGGAGAACAGTGGCACACGGGGGACATCAGGGCTGGGCACCGCGGAACGCCCCACCACAGGGTGGCGGCGCCCCACACCCGTACATCCCACCACCGGCGGCCCCGGCCCCGGCCCCGTACCCACCCATGCCCCCGCACCCGGGCCCCTATCCACCTTCGTACCCCCAGCCCGTCCGGCGACGACGCTCCGGTCTCGGCTTCCTCTTCGTCTCGCCGCTCGTCCCGGTGATCCGTTCCGCCCGCCGCCGCGCCGAGGCGGTCTTCAACCGGCCGGGCGCGGGCCACGTCGCGGACCGCCTGGTCTCCCAGGTCCAGCTGTGGCGCGCGCTCGCGGGCGCGGCCGCGACCCTCTACCTGATCTACACCTACGGTGCGGACGAGGGCTGGAGCGGTGTCGCCAACGACGGTGTCGTGAAACTGCTCCTCGCCCCGCTGCTGCTGATCTTCACCGGCCCGCTGGTCGTCCTCGGCTTCATCCGCTACGTACCCGCCGAGCACCGGTCCGAGCTCCGTTCCCGGCTGCGCACGCCGCTCAAGGCCGTGGGCTGGTACGTCGGGATCCTGGTCGGCGTGGGCCTCGTACTGGCGGGCAGCGCCCTGCTCCTGAAGCAGAACTACGGCACGCTCGTGAACGGCCTGGTGGCGCTCGCCCTCCTGCTCGGCCTCATCTGGCTCCTGCCATTCCTGCTCTTCGCCTCGGCCTACGCGGCCCGCTACGCCTTCAACACGTCCACCGTGCACGCCGCACTCCCGGCCGTGCTCACCGTCGTACTCGTCTGGGAACTGACGGTCTGCAGCGTCGCGCTGGAGGGCGGCCTGCCGCCCGGCCCGCCGGCGGCACAGTGGTGCGCGGTGCTGGGCGGCCCGGTCTCGGTCACGGCGGTGGCCCTGTGGGAGCTGCGCCGCATGCGTACGCGGTACGGGGTCCGGATCCGCACTTGATCGGGCCCGTCCCGCACCCGGCACATGCGCGTGCGTCCCCGCTCCCCGACAGGGAGAGGGGACGCACGCCACTGCACATCAGCTACCGGTCACCACAGATGTCACCGATGCCAATGCCGATGCCGTTGCCGAGATGCGGGGACCGGTCAGTCCAGTTCCATGTCGCCGAAGGCGGCAACGGAGGTCTCGGAGATGTGGGTGCCGATGCCGTTGCCGTTGCTGATGCCGTCGAAGCCGTCGAAGCCGTCGTTGGCGGAGGCGGCACCCGCGCCGCCCAGGACGGTGAGGGCGGCGATTGCGGCAGCAGCGAAAACAGTGCGGATACGCATGTGTGGCCTCTCTGAGAGGGGTGAAGGGACACCACGGGCTTCCCCGAATCGGACCGGCGAGCAATCGCCCTGAGCCTCAAATCATCCGAACGGCCGCCATGCCCCGCCCACCGCGGAATCCGCGTCCCCACCCATGTGGGGGACGGGGCCTGTGCGCTGGTCGAGTGGATTTCCGACAGGACGGCGCCCCTACGCCGACGGCGTACCGGCCCTCGGACCCCGCACCGGAGAGTCGATGTGGAGGTCTCCCAGCACACCAACACCAGGTTGCGCTCCGTCGCGGACCTCATCGTGTCGTGGGGCCATGGCGGAGACCTGCCCCCCCGGAAGTGCGCTCCGCACGCGCGGCGGGCCTCGCCAGGCGAGCGGACGGACCGCCTTTGAACGCGCCTGGCGAGTTCCGTGGAACTGGCCGACGCTCCGGGCCTCACGCTCGCTGGGGGAAACCACGCGCCGCACCACGCTCATCGCCGTCGCCTTGCTCCTCGTCGGGGCGGCGCCGGGCCATCGTGCCCGGATGGGTACAGCCTTCAGGCGTCGGCCGGTGACCCCGGTGACCCGGACGCGCTCGTGTGCCGTGGCGATGGAGCACCGCCGCCCGAGCCCGACGACAGCCCCACACCACAGGCAGCCCTGGACCCGCAGCGCCGCATGTACTGGCATGGCCCTTCTTCCGCCTTCGGGCGGGGGAGGGGCCGTGCGTCGTATCCGGGTTCTAGTGCCGGGAGTAGCGTGGAGACAACACCTTCTGGCGGGGGTATCAGTGAACAGGCCTTTCGATTCAGGCATGGGTGACCGCATCGCGGAACTCAGGTACAGGCGAAGCCTTACGCAAGAGGAACTCGCCGAGCGCGCGGAAGTCTCGGTCGACGTCGTGCGCAAGCTGGAGCAAGGACGCCGGAAGACAGCCCGGCTCACCACCATCAACGCACTGGCCCGAGCACTCGACACCGAACCCAGTTACCTGGTCGGTCAACCCACAACGTTCGAGACTCACGGCAGGCCGGAAGAGGACTCCCCCTCAGTCCTGGCTCTACGTCAGGCGATCTCCCCGGTAGCCGACCTGCTCGGCGGTGAGGGCGATCCCGAGGATCCGCCCAGCATCCAAGATCTCCAGGCATCGCTCAGGTCTACGGAGGCCATCCGCCGCGAGGGGCGCATGGGCGAGATCGGCGTACTGCTGCCGCCGCTTATCCAGGACGCTCGTGCCGTCGTCCACGCCTCCACTGGCAGCGACAGAGCAGCGGCCAACTCCGTACTCGCCCTCGCCTATCAGGTGGCATCAGTCACGCTTACCGGGCTCGGCAAGGAGGACGCCGCGTTCACTGCGATGGAACGGTCACTGCTCGCGGTCCAGGGCTGTGACGATCCCGGCCTGGAGACCATGGCCGCCTCCACCCTCTCCTACGTCCTCACCAAGCAGGGCCGTCTCGCCGACGCCGAGCGCGTCGCGCTGACACGAGCCGAAGCCATCGAGCCGGGATTCCGCAGCACGCAGCAGGACTTGGCCCTTTGGGGGATCGTGCTCTTGCGCGCGGCCACCGCCGCCGTGCGCCAGAAGAAGCATGAGCAGGTACTGAGCCTGCTCCGGATGGCGAAGGGCGCCGCCGAGACAATGGACGGCGATCTGCTGCTGTACGCCACGCCTTTCGGCCCGACCAACGCGGGCGTGGCACGGGTGAACTTCCTTGTGGAGATGGAGCACGCCGACGACGCCGTTCAGGCCTCGCGCAAGGTGCCCAACCTTCATTCGCTGCCTCCGACATGGCGGGCTCGCTTCCACGTTGATCGAGCCCTGGCTTTCAGCGACATGGACAAGGACCGCCAAGCAGTAGGTGCCCTGCTCGCCGCCGAGGAGGACGCCCCCGAGTGGATGCGCTACCACTCGACCTCGCGCCGCTTGATCGAGGAACTCCGTGGGCGTGTCGCACGACGTGACGCGCCAGTAAACGGGCTGGCGGATCGGCTGGGCATGCTGAGGTAGGGCGCTGCGTCCTACCTGATCCCTGGACTGGGACGGCTCGTCACTGGGCTGCGATCGCGCGAGTCCATAGCGTGATCCACATGATGCGGCGTCGGCTTACCCCCGCAGGCGAAAGCCGACGTCGCGACCATGCGGACGCGACTCGGAGACGGCGATGGACGAAACCCCGCAGACAAAGCACGCCCCCGCGAGCGCCGCCTTCGACTGGTTGGCGCACGCCCAGCAGGAGCCGCAGCAGGCTCACCGGGAGTGGACGGAGCGCGGTGCCGCGTTGCTGCCGCTCGGCACCAGGTTCAACGCCGTGTGCTTGTCCGCGCGGATCGTGCACGCAGGCGCCGGAACCACGGACTTCGACATCGTGACCCGGACGCTCGCGGAGCTGCTCGACGGCCCGGTGATCCACAACAACCCGCAGCAGATGTATTACGCGCTCACCGATCCCTACCCGCCTGCCCGATGGGCCTACGGGTACCAGGCCGCCATGCTGGGATCAGGCCAGTTCCTCAGCGTGCCCGCCGCGGACCTCACGGGACCGGTCGGCCTGCACTGGGCTGTGCGCCCCTCCGCGGTGGGCGCCCTGTGCCCCGTACCGGCCGTGGCTGCACTCGTCGCCATCGGCACGCGCACAGGGGGCGACCGATGACCCTCACCGACCGCCTCTCGGCCCCGCTGCTGCCGTCGGTCAACGTCCTCTCCGAAGCCCAAGTACGGGGCACCGGCTGCGTGTTCTGCGGCGTCACCCTGAGCACCGAAACCGCCGTCGACCTCGGCCCCCACAAGCTGACGCGCCTCGACGAAGTCGCGTGCTGGTTTCCCCGCGCGTGCCGCCCGTGTATCGGGGGCGGCTACGTCGACGTCCTCCTCACCACGGCATTCACCGCGTGCCGCGCGCTGCCCCCGCCCAAGACGCTGACCGACACCTGTCGCCGCTTGCGGCACGAAATCCGGCGCCGCCTCCCCGCCGCAACGGTCGCCGCCGCAGAGTCGGGCGAGGGTAGCATGGCGTGGCACGCACACCAACGAACCATCGACGCGTCCCACGACGCCCTGGCCGACGAGGCCGGCGAGCGCCCCAGCCCGCTGGTGCTGGCGATGCGGGTATCCGAACTCGGGCGACGACTACGTGACTTGCTGCGCTATCCGCCGTGCGGTGGGTTCGGGACATGAGCGAGTCGCCAGCACCCGAATCGCCAGCACCCGTTCGCATCTCGGATCTGTACGGGGTGGTGAGGGGTGGATGTCGGACAGATCAGCGAGGCACGATGCTCACCGCACGGTAGTCGTACCCGTCCTGCTTGAAACCGGGAGCTTCCCATGTGAGGTCCACTTGCTGCCCGGGGGACAGGGTGCGGAACCCGGGCATCTGTATGTCGGCGAAGTGGCCGAAGCAGCCGCCTGGAGTCTCGGGGGAATCGAGCACGCCCCAACCTTCCTCGTCGCGCCACTCGCGGACAGTCGCAGTCACCATGTGCCCGAACCTAATGGCTCTTCCGACGCCCGCGCACTTGGGAATTCAGATCGAGAAGTCGCGGTCAGCCAGGGTCGCGTGCCTGGACGCTTCAACGTGTACGTCCAGTCGGCGGTCGGAGCGGTGTGCCCAGGCACGCACAAGGGCCCGCGACCACCCGGTCGCGGGCCCTCGCTCAAGCAGCGCATCTCGTACGAGATGCAATTTGTGCCCCCGGCAGGATTCGAACCTGCGACACCCGCTTTAGGAGAGCGGTGCTCTATCCCCTGAGCTACGAAGGCGGGGAGCTGTCGGAGAGCTTGTTGAGGGCTTTCCGGCAGTTCTTTGGTGGTGTGGGCTGGCCCGTGCCACCGCCGACAGTGTAGCTGGTGGAGATTTCGGGGGTAGGGGCTCCCGGTCGGGGTGGGGGTGCGTGGGGAGGAGCGGGCCCCCACCCCTGGTGGAGGATCAGTGCGTGGCCGGGGCGGGCTCCGTCTTTGCGAGGTGGCGGGGGCGGTGGGTGAGGACCAGGGGGGCGCCCTCGGTGATCGCTACCGTGTGTTCCGAGTGGGCCGTGCGGGAGCCGTCGGCCGAGCGGATCGTCCAGCCGTCCTTGTCGTAGATGATCTTGTTCGTGCCGCGGGCGAACCAGGGCTCGATGGCGATCGTCAGGCCGGGGCGCAGCTTCCAGCCGCGGCCGGGCCGGCCGTCGTTGGGGATGTGCAGGTCCTCGTGCATCGTGCGGCCGATGCCGTGGCCGCCGAACTCCAGGTTGACCGGGTAGCCGTACTCCGCTGCCACCGCGCCGATCGCCGCCGAGATGTCGCCGAGGCGGTTGCCCGGCAGGGCGACCTTGATCGCGGAGTCCAGGGCGACCTCCGTGGCCTCGATCAGCCGTACGTCCTCCTCGTCCGGGGTGCCGACGATGACGGTGTGGGCCGAGTCCGCCGACCAGCCGTCGATCGTCACGGCCATGTCCATGGTCAGCACATCCCCGTCGCGCAGCTTGTAGCTGTGCGGCAGGCCGTGGAGGACCGCGTCGTTGACCGAGAGGCACACCACGTTGCGGAAGGGGCCCTTGCCGAACGAGGGGGCGTAGTCCCAGTAGCAGGACTCCGCGCCGCGCTCCTTGAGTCGGCGGCGGGCGTGGTGCTCCAGGTCCATCAGGTCGACCCCGACCGCGGCGAGATCGCCGAGCTCCTCCAGGACCTGGCCGACGAACCTGCCGGTCACGTGCATGCGCTCGATGTCCCTGGGTGACTTGTGCTCGATCACTGCGATCCTCGAATTCCCCGGAGCGGTCGGTATAAATATACCGGTACAGTTTGGCCGGTATATTTATACCAGACGCGGGTGAGGTGGTTGCTGCTCGAACTGTGGCGCCCCTACCCTGTTCGCATGGTTCGCCACCCGCTCGCCCCCGAACAGATCGAGGCGGGCCGACGCCTCGGGGCCGCGCTGCGCGCCGCCCGGGCCGGGCGCAGCCCCGTCGACGTGGCCCTGGCGGCGGATATCTCGCCGGAGACGCTTCGTAAGATCGAGACCGGCCGGCTGCCCACGCCCGCGTTCGGCACCGTCGTCCGGCTCAGTGAGGTCCTCGGCGTTCCGCTGGCCGAGCTCGCTCGCGTGTGGCGTGTGGCTCCGGCCTCCGCTTCGGCCTCGGTCTCCGCCTCCGTCTCGGTCTCCGCCTCGGCGCCCAGTGTCGATTCGGCGCTGAGTGAGGCCTCTTGACGGTCGGCCCGGGTGGGCGCGCAGGTCCTACTCGATGACCAGCTCCACCGGGATGTTGCCGCGGGTCGCCTTGGAGTAGGGGCAGAAAGCGTGCGTCTTCTTCAGGAGTTCCTCGCCCGCGGGGCCCTGCAGGTGGTCCGGGAGCTCGGCCCGCATGACCACGGCCAGGCCGAACCCGCCGTCGGTGTCCTTGCCGATGCTGACCTCGGCCGTCACTGAGACGTCCGTGATGTCGATCTTCTCCTGGCGCGCGATGTTGCCCATCGCGCTGGCGAAGCACGCCGCGTAACCGGCGGCGAAGAGCTGCTCGGGGTTGGTGCCCTGGCCGTTGCCGCCGAGGGCCGCGGGGAAGCCGAGCTGCAGGTCGATCTGGCCGTCGGAGCTGACGGCGCGGCCCTCGCGGCCGTTGGCGGTGGCTACTGCGGTGTACAGCGCGTCCATGGTGGTCCTCTTCTTCCTGTTCGGCCTGTTCGGCCTGTTCGGCGTTCGTCCGGTGCGTCTGTGTACGAGTAGAGCACGCTATTTTGTTGTGTGCAACTTAGTTGTGCGCAATTGAATGGGGTGCAGTGGTGCCTTGTACTCTGGGGGTATGGACGACGACGTACGGGACGAGGACTTTCTCCGGCTCGACGAGCAGATCTGCTTCTCGCTGCACGCGGCCGCCCGCGCCTTCAACGGCGTCTACCGGACCGCGCTGAAGGAGCTGGGGCTGACCTATCCCCAGTATCTGGTGATGCTCGTGCTCTGGGAGCACGGCGAGCTGCCCGTCAAGAAGATCGGGGAGCGGCTGCGGCTGGACTCCGGGACGCTCTCGCCGCTGCTCAAGCGGCTGGAGGCGACCGGGTACGTGGAGCGGCGACGGAGCGCCGAGGACGAGCGGTCCGTGGCCGTCCGGCTCACCGGCGAAGGGGACGCCCTCCGTGAGAAGGCCCGGGCCGTGCCCCGCGCCATCGCCGAGTCCACCGGGCTCTCCCTCGGTGAGGTGCGGGAGCTGCGCGCGCGGCTCAACGCGCTAACCGCCTCTCTCGACGGCGGTGAGCGCATCGTCTCCGGTGAGTGCTTGCAGTGAATGCCTGGGGTGAGTGCTTGCGGTGACCGGCTGCGGTGACTGTCCGGTGTGACTGGCTGCGGCGGCGGGGTGGGACGAGGCTCTAGGGTTCCGGCGCGAACACCGCCCCCGTCGTCGTGACGACCGCGCACTTTCCCGCCGCCCAGCGCAGCGCCATCGCATGGTCGTCCGCCGAGAAGTCCGCCACCGCGTCCGCGACCACGAACGCCTGGATGTCCTGCATCCACGCGTCGCACGCCGTCATCAGGACGCCGATGTGGGCGTAGACGCCGGTGATGACCAGCTGGTCGCGGCCCTGTTCGCGCATCCGCTCCAGGAGGTCCGTGCGGACGAAGCCGCTGTACTTCCACTTGGTGAGCACCGTGTCGGCGGGCGCCGGGCCGATCTCCGCCGCGATCGCCGCCGCGTGCGCGTCGTCGGGCAGACCCGGGCCCCAGAAGTCCTGCTGGAGTCCGCGCTCGGCGGGGGTCTGGCCGCCGGGCTGCGCGGTGTGCACGACCGGGACGCCGAGCCGGTCCGCCGCACGCTTCAACTCAGCGACGTGGGCGAGGAGTTCCGGTACAGGGGGCGCCGTCCGGTCGTACGTCGAGAGGAAGTAGTTCTGCAGGTCGTGCACGAGGAGCACGGCGCGGGACGGGTCGACCTTCCAGCCGACGCGGTTCGCGGGCAGCTCGTCGGGCGTCGGCATCGGATAGGGGGTGATGGCGGGGAGGGCCATGGTGGCGGGCGTTCCGTTTCGGGTCGGGAGGGCCGGGAGGGTCGGGTCTACGAGGCGGGGGAGGGGGCGGGAGGTGCGGGCGTCCGGGGTGCGGCCGCCCGCAGGTCCTTCTTGGAGATCTTGCCCACCCCGGTGTGCGGGAAGGCCGCCACGAACTCGACGCGGTCCGGCACCTTGTAGGCCGCGAGGCCCCTCTCGCGCACGAACTTCCTGATGGCGGCGGGTTTCGGCGGCTTCGTGCCCGTCCGCAGGATCACGTACGCGCACGTCCGCTCGCCCAGGTACGCGTCGGGCTCGGCGACCACGTTCGCGTCGTGCACGGACGGGTGGGCGAGGATGTGGTTCTCCACCTCCTCGGCCGCGATCTTCTCGCCGCCCCGGTTGATCTGGTCCTTCGCCCGGCCCTCGACGACGATGTGGCCGGTCTCGGTGAGGCGTACGACATCGCCCGTGCGGTAGAAGCCGTCCGCCGTGAAGGAACGGGCGTTGTGCTCGGGCGCCTTCCAGTAGCCGCGGATCGTGTACGGGCCGCGGGTCAGCAGGTGGCCCCTCTCGCCGAGCGGCAGGTCGTTGTCCTCGTCGTCGACGACACGGATCTCGTCGTCCGGGGAGATCGGCCGGCCCTGTGTGGTGACGATCGTCTCCGGGGAGTCGTCCAGACGCGTGTAGTTGACCAGGCCCTCCGCCATGCCGAAGACCTGCTGCAGCGTGCAGCCCAGCGCCGGTTTCACCCGGCGCGCCGCCTCCTCGCTGAACTTCGCGCCGCCCACCAGGAGCACCTCCAGGCTGCTCAGGTCGTACGCGGTCGACGGCGCCGCCTCCGTCCAGAGCAGGGCGAGCGGCGGGACCAGGCCTGTGATGGTGACTTCCTCGGCCTCGATCAGAGGGAAGGCCACGTCCGGGCTGGGCTGCGGGCAGAGTACGACGCGGGCGCCCGCGTACAGCGCGCCGAGCGAACCCGGCGAGGAGAGCGGGAAGTTGTGGGCCGCGGGGAGCGTCACGAGGTAGACGCTGTCCTCGTCGACCGCGCACAGTTCGTTGGAGCCGCGCAGCGAGTAGATGTAGTCGTCGTGGGTCCGCGGGATCAGCTTCGGGACGCCCGTGCTGCCGCCGGAGAGCTGGAGGAACGCCAGGTCGGAAGGGGCGGGCGGGGGCGGGGTCCCGGTCGGCTCCGTGGCCGCCTGTGACAGGGGTTCGAAGGGGCCCGCGTCGCCGTCCGCCACGAACACGTGCTTCAGCGTGGGGACGTCGTCGATCAGTTTTGCCGCCAGGCCGCGGTAGTCGAAGCCGCCGAGCTTCTGCGGGATGACGTACGCCACCGCCTCGGTGAACTCGCAGAAGTAGCGGATCTCCGTCTCGCGGTGCGCGGGCAGCGCGAAGACCGGCAGCGCGCCGATGCGGAACAGGGCGAAGACCGTCTCGAAGAACTCGGCGATGTTGGGCAGTTGGACGACCACCCTGTCGCCCTTGCCGATGCCTCGCGCGAGCAGGCCCGCGGCCAAGTGGTCGGCCCGGCGGTCCAGTTCGCCGTACGTCCAGCGGCGTGGCGTCGGGCCGCCCGGGTCCACGATCGCTACGCGGTCCGGGTGGGCGGCCGCGCGCTCGCGCAGCATCTGCCCGAAGGTCTCGCCACGCCACCAGCCCGCTGCGCGGTAGCGGTCCGCGAACTCCTTTGGCCAGGTGGGGGCGTCGGGTTGGGGGAGGGCTTCAGGTCGGGTGGGGGCTTCGGGTCGGGTGCGGGTTTTGGGGCGGGTGGGCGCTTTGGGGGTGCTCGGTGTGTTCACAGGTCTACTCCCACCGCGTTCAGGAACGTACGGAACTTCGCGCCCGTCTCGGCCGTCTCCGCCGCCGGGTCCGACGCGGCGACCACGCCCGCGCCCGCGTACAGCCGCAGGCTGCGGTCCTCGGCCTCGGCGCAGCGGATCGTCACGACCCACTCGCCGTCGCCGTTCGCGTCGCCCCAGCCGACCACGCCCGCGAAGAAGCCGCGGTCGAACGGCTCCGTCTCGCGGATCACCTCGCGCGCGGTCGCTGTCGGCGTGCCGCAGACCGCGGGGGTGGGGTGCAGCGCGCAGGCCAGTTCGAGGGCGGACGCGTCGGGGGTGGCGAGGGTGCCGGTCACCGTGGTGGACAGGTGCCACATCGTCGCGGTGCGGACGAGGGTGGGGTGGGGCGGGACGGTCAGGTCCGTGCAGAAGGACGCGAGCGCCTGGTGCACGCCGTCCACCACCACGGAGTGCTCGTGCAGGTCCTTCGCCGACTCCAGGAGCGCGGCGGCGCGGCGCACGTCCTCGGCGAGGTCGTCGCTGCGCGGCGTCGAACCGGCGAGGGGGTTCGCGACGACCTGCCGGCCGCGGCGCGAGACGAGCAGTTCGGGGCTGGCGCCGATGAGGGTGCGGCCCGGGGCCGTCGGCAGCGCGAAGGTGTGGCCGGAGGGGTCGCGGCGGGCCAGGCGCTGGAGCATCGCGGGGAGGTCCAGCGGGGCGGGCGCGGTGAGTTCGAGGGTGCGGGCGAGGACGACCTTGCTGAAGTCGCCGCGCCACATGCGGTCCACGGCGGCGGCCACGCCTGCCCCGTACTCCTCGGGCGATGGCACCGGGCGGAGCTGCCAGCCGGCGGGGTCCGGGGTCTCGGTGGGCAGCGCGATCAGGGGGTCCGCGGCGAGCGGGGGCGCGGTGCGCAGGGTTTCGGGGACGGTGAGTGCGGCGGGCGCTGTGTGGTCGAAGGGGACCGCGCCGACGACGTACGGCTCGTTGATTCCGGCGCGGCTCGCTTCGGCCAGGGTGGTGGTCACGCGGGTCGGCAACGGTCTTTCGTCGTGCGGGACTTCGGCGTGCGTTCCGGTGGTGAGCAGGGTGCGGGTCGGGGTGGCCAGGAAGCGTTTCCCGGGGGTGTAGGCGGCGAGGAGCGCGGTGGCCGCTCCTACGACAGGGTGCGGCTGCTCGGCCGTCGTGACGTGCGGGGCGACCTCGGGTGCCGTCGACACGGGGGCTCCAATTCTCGGGTGGGGCTTGGGCGGGAGGGTTTGGGAGTGGGTGCGGGTGGGGCGCGTGAAGGGTGGTCGGGGGGTTGCGGGGTGTCGGCGGGGTGCGGTGCTCGTGGGGCGGGGTGTCGTGGGGCGGGGCCGTGGGGGGTATGTGCGTACTCGCTATCCCTGCGTCACGTCGTGCGGACAAAGGCGGCACAGTGTGCTCGGTGCTCCGTGCGCACATACCCCCCACGGCCCCTCGCGCGCGTCTGCCACTACGGGCCCGTGGGGGTCAGCGCAGCGTTGCGCCGCCGTCGACGTACAGCTCCTGCAACGTGATGTGCCTGGCGCGGTCCGAGGCGAGGAACAGCACCGCGTCGGCGATGTCCTGGGGGGCGGCCATGCGGCCGAGCGGGATGCCCGTGCGGTACGTCCGCAGGTCGCCGTCGAGGACGCCGGGCGGGGCCTCGGGCGCCGAGTCGTCGGGCCAGAGCGAGCGTTGCATCGCCGTGTCCGTGGTGCCGGGGGCCACGACGTTGCAGCGCACGCCGCTGCGGGCGATCTCCAGGCCCAGGCATTTGGTGAACGCCGTGGCCGCGGCTTTGGACGCGGCGTACGCGGCCATGCCGGTACGGGGGATACCGGCGGCGTTGGAGCCTACGGTGATGATGCAGCCGGAGCCGCGCGCCGTCATGTGGGAGGCGGCGGCGCGCGAGGTGTGGAAGACGCCCGTGGCGTTCACGGCGAACGTGTCGGCCCAGTCCGCGTCGGTCAGTTGGGCCACGGCGGAGCCGCGGAGGATGCCCGCCACGTTCACGAGGAGGTCGAGGGCGCCGTGGCGATGAATGGTGTCGGCGACGACGGTGTTCACCGTGGCGGCGTCGGTGACGTCCATGACGCGGGGGGTGATCGTGCCGGGGGCCGCCCTCGAAGCGGCGGCCAGTTCGTCGATGCCGTGTGCGTCGCGGTCGGTGGCGACCACGTGCGCGCCCCGGGCGGCGAGCGCGGCGGCGACCGCGGCGCCGATGCCCTGGCCCGCGCCGGTCACCAGAGCCGTCCGCCCGGCGAACTCACCCTCGGCGTGGGACTCGTGCGGTATGTGCTCCGGCATGGTGTGAGCTACCTCCCCAGTTAATTTTAGGTAAGGCTAACCTAACTTATGTGTTCTGTTCGGGGGCGCCGCCTGGGTTGGGAAGGTCTGGGGCGCTCCGCCGTTCGTGTGTTACCTTGCAAGCAGTACGTGTGTGACGCCCCGTTCCGGGCGCCCGTGCTGCAATCCCCTCTCCCGGTTCTCCGGGAGGAGTCAGGCCGCGTTGGCCTTCTTCTTCCTGCTTCGCAGTAGTTCTTGCAGCAGTTCTCTTCTCCGCCCGTCGTGCGGGGTGTGGTCATTTCCGCCCCGTCGGGCCTTCTTCTGTCGCGTGTCCGCGAAAGGATCAACTCGCCATGAGTGTCACCATCACTGAAGCCTCATCCATCACTGAATCTGAAACTGAAGCTGACTCCGCTGAGCGGGGGGTCTCGACTGGGCATGCCTGTACGGGAGTTCTCGACATTGGGCGGGACGGGCGTGGGTTCCTGCGTGGGGGCGGGGGGCTGGCCGGGCCCCGCGATGTGCAGGTTCCCGCTGCTGTCATTCGTCAACTCGGGCTGCGTACCGGGGACTTCGTCGAGGGCGTTTGTGGGCGGCCTCGTGTGCTCGCCGGGGCCGAGCGCGTCAACGGGCGGGCTGTCGAGGGTCTGCGCGGGCGGCCCCGGTTCGGGGATCTCACCCCGCTGCATCCCCGCGAACGGCTCCGTCTGGAGACCGCTGACGGGCCCGCCGCCACCCGGCTCGTCGACCTCGTCGCGCCCGTCGGCAAGGGGCAGCGCGGGCTGATCGTCGCCCCGCCGCGGACCGGCAAGACCGTGCTGCTCCAGCAGATCGCCGCGGCCGTCGCCCAGAATCACCCCGAGTGCCACCTCATGGTCGTCCTCCTCGACGAGCGGCCCGAGGAGGTCACCGACATGCGGCGTTCGGTCCGTGGTGAGGTGCTCGCGTCGACCTTTGACCGGCCCGCCAAGGAGCACATCGCCCTCGCCGAACTCGCCGTCGAGCGCGCCAAGCGCATGGTCGAGGACGGGAAGGACGTGGTGATGCTCTTCGACTCGCTCACCCGGCTGTGCCGCGCGTTCAACAACGCCGCGACCGGCAGTGGGCGCACCCTCAGCGGCGGTGTCGACGCCGCTGCCGTGCAGGGGCCCAAGCGGATCTTCGGGGCCGCGCGCCTCGCCGAGGAGGGCGGTTCCCTGACCATGCTCGCGACCGTGCTCGTCGAGACCGGCTCGCGCGCCGACGATTATTATTTCGAGGAGCTGAAGAGTACCGGGAACATGGAGCTGCGGCTCGACCGCTCCCTCGCCGACCGGCGCGTCTTCCCGGCCGTCGACGTCACCCCGTCCGGCACCCGGCGCGAGGAACTGCTCGTGTCCGGCGCCGAGTTGACCGCCCTGCGCGGGCTGCGGCGGGCCCTGCACGGCAGGGACGGGCAGGGCTCCCTGGAGACGCTGCTCGACCGGATCAAGAAGACGCCGAGCAACGCGGCGTTCCTGCGGCAGATCCGCCAGACCGTCCCGGGGGCCCACTCCGGCGGGGACGCTACGGCCGCGTGACCCGCACGCGGTACTGGCCCTCATCAGTCACTCCCGCCACCGTCACCCCTACCCCCGTCTTGCTGTCGGTGAAGGTCTCGCCGATGCCGTAGGGGGCGTCGGACAGCTCCGCGTGGACGTTGGGGCGGCGCGTGCAGCCGCCGCTGTCGGGCGCCGCGTCGGAGACCGTTATCGGGCCGTGGCCGGTGTCGACGTCCGCGTCCACCCGGTAGACCAGGACACCCGGCTTGCAGACCGCCTCGTCGTTGCCCGCCTGGGTGCGGACCTCGATCGCGTACCCCGTCTTCTCGGTCAGCGGGGCGAAGGCCAGCTTCGTGCCGCCGGGTCCTGCCAGCGGGGTCAGGACGTGCTCGGTCGTGCCGGGATCCGCGGCGCAGCTGATCTGGTCGTCGTCGAGCCAGCCCAGCTTCCACTTGTGCCAGGCCAGCAGGTCGTTGTTGGCGCCCCAGTCCTCGCTCATGATGTCCCAGTGGCCCGCCGCGCCGCCGCCGTCCTGCGTGTAGAGGTCGGGCAGGCCGAAGACGTGGCCGTTCTCGTGGGGAAGCACGCGGTAGCCGGTCTCGTGGTAGCTGCCCGAGCCGTCGTCCTGACGGCTGTAGACGAAGGACGCGTTGGAGACGGGCACCCCGTCCGCGACCGGCGCCTCGTGGTTGCCCGCGAAGGTCACCGAGAGGACCGTGTCGAGCGCGGAGGGGCCCGCGTTCGGGGTGATCAGGATGTTCACGAGGTCGTACGTGCGGAAGTCCACGTCCGGGTCGGCGGCCGCCACGATGTCCTGGACGAGCGTGCGGTAGCCGGGGTCGAAGGGGGCGCCGCGTTCTATGCCGTACTCCGCGAACGACTTGGGCATCCGCAGCCAGTCCGGGAGCGGCGTCTCGGGGCGGTAGTCGAGGCGGCCGTACGAACTGGTCTTGAACCACTCGGTGGTCTGCGGGAAGAACTCCGCCAAGCGGTCCTTCGCGCTGCCCTGGCCGGGCGCGTCGGAGAAGTCGATCATGAGGTTCAGGGCCCGGACGGTGCCTGTTGAGCGGGCGTAGCCAGGGGGCGTCGGCATGCCCTCCGACATCTGTACGCCCATCGTGCCGCTGATCATGCAGGGGCTGAGGGCGGCGTTCCGGGCCAGGGACACCGGTCCTGCCGCGCTGCCCGAGTCCGTCGCCAGTCGTCCGGCGCTCGCCGACGTGGTCACCGCCAGGGCGAGCGCCGCCACGGAGAGGAGGGCGATGCCGCGGCGGGCGGGGCGTATCTGCATCCGGGTCGGCTGCTGCATGCATGGCCCTCCGCTCCGCGGCAGCCGCCCGTCCTGGCTGCACCCTGTCCGATCACCCTGTGCCGGGGGGTGCGCGGGCGCTCGCTGGGCGCGACCGATCGTGGGTTTCTCGGGACAGCGGGGGTGACTCAGGTCACAGGAATCCGGGTGGGTGGACGGAAATATCCGGGGACTCTCTCCCCGTTTAGAAGGGTGTTCGCGCGAAACGGGGAGTTACTCCCCGCATCGCCGGAGCCGAGCACCACAACGTCGGGGCCCCGAGCCCCCTGGAAACCGAGGAGCAGCCGTGGACACCGCCACCGCCCCGCAGCGCCGAGCCGCCCGCCCGCGGGCCGATGCCCTGCGCAACCGGGAGCGGATCGTCGCCGCCGCACGCGAGATGTTCGTGGAGTACGGGGCGGACGTACCCCTCGACGAGGTCGCGCGCCGGGCCGGAGTCGGCAACGCCACGGTCTACCGCCACTTCGCCGACCGCGGCGAACTGGTCCGCCAGGTCGTCCGCACGGTCATGGAGCGCGTCGCGGCCCTCGCCGAACAGGGCATCGCGACGGCGGACGCCGCCGAGGGTGACGCGTTCGGGGCGCTGCGCACCTTCGTGCACGCCGCCGCCGAGGAGCGGATCGGCGCCATGTGCCCGATCCTGTCGCCTGAGTTCGACCCCTTCCACCCCGATCTGCTCGACGCCCGTGAGCAGCTCGAACTGACCATCGAAGGCCTCATGGAGCGGGCCCGCGCGGCCGGGCAGCTGCGCACCGACATCGCCGTCGGAGACCTGATGGTCGCCCTCTCCCAGCTCACCCGCCCGCTGCCGGGCACGGCCTGCCCGGGCATGGACGGCTTCATCCACCGTCATCTGCAACTTTTCCTGGACGGCCTGATGGCTCCCGCACGGTCCGAGCTCCCGGGGGAGGCGGCGACTCTTGAGGACCTCCGACAGGACCACTGACAGGGCCTCTTACAGGACCACTGACAGGACCTCCGACGGGACCACTCACAGGACCACTGACAGGACCGTCGACGCCTCTTGTCCTCCGGCCGCTCTTCCGCAGGCCGTTCTTCTTGCACACTCCGTACCGCTAGGTGGCTACCTCTATGTCTGACACAGCCCTCAAGCCCGCTTCAGGGCCTGACACCAACCGTTGGAGAGCGCTGGTCTTCATCGCTCTCGCCCAGCTGATGGTCGTGCTCGACGCGACCATCGTGAACATCGCGCTGCCCTCCGCCCAGCAGGACCTCGGCATATCCGACGGCAACCGCCAGTGGGTCATCACGGCCTACGCGCTCGCCTTCGGCGGACTGCTGCTCTTCGGCGGCCGCATCGCCGACCTGTGGGGCCGCAAGCGCACCTTCGTGACCGGCCTGATCGGCTTCGCCGCGGCTTCCGCGCTCGGTGGCGCCGCCACCGGCGAGGCCATGATGCTGGGCGCCCGCGCCCTGCAGGGCGTCTTCGGCGCGCTGCTCGCGCCCGCTGCCCTCTCGCTGCTCGCGGTGATGTTCACCGACGCCAAGGAGCGCGCCAAGGCCTTCGGCATCTACGGCGCGATCGCCGGTGGCGGCGGCGCCGTCGGCCTGGTTCTCGGCGGCTTCCTCACCGAGTACCTGAACTGGCGCTGGACCTTCTTCGTGAACGTCCCGTTCGCGGTGATCGCCGCCCTGGGCGCGTACTTCGTCATCCGTGAGCCGGCCGGCGGCCGCAACCGCTCGCCGCTCGACATCCCCGGCGTGGTCCTGTCCACCCTCGGTCTGGTCGCGCTGGTCTACGGCTTCACCCGCGCCGAGTCCGCGGGCTGGTCGGACGGCGTGACCGTGACGATGTTCGTCGCGTCCGTCGTGCTGCTCGCCGCGTTCGTCCGCACCGAGGCCAAGGTCAAGTCGCCGCTGCTGCCGCTGCGGGTCCTGACCGAGCGCAACCGCGGCGGGGTCTACCTGTCGCTGGGTCTCGCCGTCATCTCGCTGTTCGGCCTGTTCCTGTTCCTCACGTACTACCTGCAGGTCGTGAAGGGCTACTCGCCCGTCAAGACCGGCTTCGCCTTCCTGCCGATGATGGTCGGCATGATCACGGGCTCCACGCAGATCGGCGCCCGGCTGATGACCCGCGTCCCGCCGCGCCTGCTGATGGCTCCGGGCTTCCTGCTCGCCGCCCTCGGCATGCTGCTCCTGACGCAGATGGAGACCGGCAGCTCGTACGCCGGTCTGATCCTGCCCGCGCAGCTGATGCTGGGTCTGGGCATGGGTACGGCGTTCATGCCCGCCATGTCGCTGGCCACGCACGGCGTCGAGGCCCGTGACGCCGGTGTCGCCTCCGCGATGGTCAACACCTCGCAGCAGGTCGGCGGCGCCATCGGCACGGCCCTCCTGAACACCATCGCCGCCTCGGCGACGACCGCGTACCTCACGGACCACGCGGCCGGCGCGACCAGCCCGAAGCTCCTCCAGGCCCGCGCCATGGTCGAGGGCTACACCAGCGCCATCTGGTGGGCGGTCGGCATCCTGGTGGTCTCCGCGGTGATCGCGGCGACGTTCATCACCACCGGCGCCCAGGGCGGCAACGCCTCGGCCTCCTCGGAGGACGGCGTGGAGGACGAGGTCAAGGTGCCGGTGCTGGCGCACTGATGCCCTTAAGGGGCGCGGGGAACTGCGCGACCGGCGCGATCCGGCCCACAGCTTCCTGACCGCCCCTCCAGAGCGGAGCGTCTAGCGGAGCCAGGGGAGGTCCGCCCCGGCCTCCTTCGGCTGAAGTCCCTCGGCGACGATCGTCATGATCTCGCCGAGGGACTTCTGCTGTTCGGGGGTGAGCCGGTCGAAGAGGGCCTGGCGGACGGCGGTGACATGGCCGGGAGCCGTCCTGCGCAGCACCTCGAACCCCTCGTCCGTGAGGATCGCGAGCTGCCCGCGCCTGTCGGAGGGGCAGTCCTCGCGGCGCACCCAGCCGCTCTTCTCCAGGCGCGCGACCGCGTGCGAGAGACGGGACCGGGTGATCTTCATCGTCTTGGCCAGCTCGGTCATCCGCAGGCGCCGCCGGGGGGCGTCGGACAGCTGGACCAATAGGCCGTAGTACATGTGCGGCATGCCCGCGTCGCGCTGCAACTGGCGGTCGAGGAAGTCGTCCAGGAGCGTGGTCGCCTGGAGGTAGGCGCGCCAGACGCGCTGCTCATCGCCGTCCAGCCAGCGCGGGTCGTCGGCCGGGGGAGGGGTCGCTGCCGTATCCATGTACCCCACTGTACGAGGTGGTTCCTTGAACTTTGAACAAACCATGCGTACGCTCGGAGAGTAGAGCTTGAGCTTTCAAGTAGTTTTGGGTGTGCTTGATCCCGCTGATCCCGCTGATCCCGCTTGATCCCGTTCGGAGGTGCGCGATGTCCCGCATGCCCGCCCTGTATCTCAGCCACGGCGCCCCGCCGCTCGCCGACGACCCGGTCTGGCCCGGCGAGCTGGCCGCCTGGTCGGCGGGGCTGCCGCGCCCGAAGGCGATCCTCATGGTCTCCGCCCACTGGGAGGAGGCGCCGCTCGCCCTGTCCGCCACCGAGACGCTGCCGCTCGTGTACGACTTCTGGGGCTTCCCCGAGCACTACTACCAGGTGACGTACGCGGCCCCCGGCGCCCCCGAACTCGCCGCCTCCGTACGGGCGTTGCTGCGCGCGTCGGGCACGCCCGTGCAGGACGTGCCGGATCGGGGGCTCGACCACGGCGCGTACGTGCCGCTCGTGGAGATGTACCCGGACGCCGACATCCCCGTCCTCCAGATCTCCCTGCCGACCCTCGACCCGCGCCGCCTCATGGACATCGGCCGCAAGCTGGCGCCGCTGCGCGAGGAGGGCGTGCTGATCGTCGGCAGCGGCTTCTTCACGCACAACCTGGCGGCGCTGCGGCAGGGCGGCGTCCCCTCCTGGTCGGCGGAGTTCGACGCCTGGGGGTACGAGGCCCTGGAGGCGGGCGACGTGGACGCGCTGCTCGACTTCGGGCACAAGTCCCCGGCCGGGCAGCTCGCCCACCCGCGCACCGAGCACTTCGCACCCCTCTTCGTGACGCTCGGCGCGGCCGAGGCCGCGGGGGACCTCGCCGGGCAGCGCAGCGTGATCGACGGGTTCTGGATGGGGCTCGCGAAGAGGTCGGTGCAGTTCGGGTGACGTGCTGCGTGACGGTCGTCGGGCGAAGGGCGCCGTGACGGGCATCAGGCGAGCGGTTCGCTGAGTTCCATCGCGCGCAGGGCCGCCGCCAGGGCCTGTTCGTCGCCGACGTCCAGCGCCGTGTCCGTCAGCTTGATGACGTGCTCGTCGCCGTGCGCGAGGGCCCGCTCGAAGACCTCGTCGGCGGTGTACGTGCCGGGCGCGGCGTACGCCACCGGCTCGTCCGGCGCGTACATGGCGGTGACCGCCGCCGACGCGGTCCACGCGGCGTGCAGGCTCGGCACCCACAGGGTGCGGGGGAGTGCGGGCAGGGCGCGCAGCACGGCGTTGGGCGCGGTCGCCGCGTGCACCAGCATCGTCTCCTCGCCGTGGCCGTGCGTGGCGTACCGGTGGGTGGCCGCCCGCACCAGCTCGGTCAGCCTGCGCCGCGCCTCTTCGGGGCCCGTCACATCGGCGCCCCACCGCGGCAGGGCGCCGACCCGCCCGAGCCGTTCAGGGAAGCTGCCCGCCGTACCTCCGTCGATCGGCGGCACAGCTTCCAGGGCGTCCGCCGCGCTCAGGGCGCTCGGCAGCGGGGTGATGCCCGTGACGGGGCGGTGCCGGGCGGCCCAGTAGCCGAGGCCGTGCGCGAGCTCGGCGAGCCGCGGGCCGGTGCCGCCGCGCTCCGCCAGGGTGCGCACGGCGTGGCCCACCCTGATCACCGGGTGCGTGGAGCCGCCGTACAGGCCGGGGAGCAGGCGCGGCCACCACTCGGCGAGCACGTCGCGCCAGGGCCGTTCCCCGGTCTCCCGGCGGAAGTACGCGATCCAGTCCGCGGCGCGGCGCGGGTCGCCCAGCGCCGCGGGCCAGTTCGCCCCGGTGACCGGCTCGACCGAGGAGGGAAACTCCTCCAGTTTGGGGGCGTAGAGATCGAGCCAGCGGTGAACGGCGCCGGCCTGCCCGCGCGCGGCGAGTGCCTCGACGGCCATCGGCGCGTGATTGGTGAGCCGGCCGAGCCGCTCGGGCCCGGCGGCGTGCAGGCGCTCAAGGGCTTCGTCGAGGGTGCCCGTGGTGTCGCCCGTCGTGGCGCCTGCGCCTGTGTCGTTCATGGGGGGACCGTAGGCCGCTGACCTGCGGACGGGGAACGGTCTCGGGGCCTAGGTCCGGGGGTCGAGGAGCAGCTCGCACCCGTCTTGTACCTCCCAGTGCCGGAACCCGGAACCCGGAACCCGGAACGCTCATGGCGCGGACTTCGGTCGGAAAGGACCGTCGGAAGGGACTGCCGGAAAGGGCCGTCGGAAAGGACTACTCGTCGCGTAACCGAGCACACGATCAGAGTGGGGACCGGACTCGCGCCGGTGAGCAACCAACAGGCGGTGCGGGCCGTCTTCAGGGGCGGAAGAGCAGCCAAGGGCGGCGCTCTTCCGGGCGGAGGACGGGGTGTCGAAGGTGACGGCCGTCTCACGCACGTAGTGGTTGTAGAGGTCCGTCAGGGCTTCGAGGTCGGCGTCGGCGCCCGGCCTGACCTGGACCTCTGCACACTCCGACACCATCCGGCCTCCCTGCGTGGCCGCACAGGGTACTGCACCGTCAGGAAAAAAGATGGTCGGCTTGGGAATTCTGTCCGGATTCCAGTCGTTGTTTCCATCGGATGCAGGGCACTCGAGGGTGTGCCATCCACCACAGAGGCCCCACACATGGGCCGACCAGGACAACCACATCGCAAGGGAGCACGCATGGCAACCCGTGCCGTCGCCCGTCGTAAGTCCGCCTCCGGCGGAAGCGACGCGGCGCGCAGTGTTCGCGCCGTAGGCGGGGAGATCGCCGACCGCGACCTGGTCGGCATGTACCTCGACGAGATCGCGCGTACGCCACTGCTCGACGCCGCCAAGGAAGTGGAGCTCTCCCAGGTCATCGAGGCGGGGGTGTACGCCAGGAAGATCCTGGACGGCGAGGTCGAGGACAGCAAGGTCACCGCGGGCCCCGAGGAGCTGGAGGCGCTCGTCGCCGACGGCGAGCGGGCCAAGGACGTCTTCATCCGTTCGAACCTCCGCCTGGTCGTCGCGGTGGCCCGCCGCTATCCGCGCAGCGGCCTGCCCCTCCTCGACCTGATCCAGGAGGGCAACGCGGGCCTGGTCCGCGCCGTCGAGAAGTTCGACTACGCCAAGGGTTTCAAGTTCTCCACGTACGCCACGTGGTGGATCCGCCAGGCCATCACCCGCTCCATAGCCGACCAGTCCCGCACCATCCGCCTCCCCGTCCACCTGGTGGAGGAGCTGGGCCGGATCCGCCGTGTGCAGCGCGAGTTCAACCGTGAGAACGGCCGGGAGCCGGAGCCCGCGGAGATCGCCAAGGAGCTCTCCTCGACGCCCGAGCGCGTCACGGACGTCCTGGACTGGGCGCGCGACCCCGTCTCGCTGAACATGGGCGTGGACGACGAAGGCGACACCCAGTTCGGCGACCTCCTGGAGGACACCTCCGCCGTCTCGCCCGAGCAGTCCGTTCTCTCCCTGCTGCGCAGCGAGGAGCTCGACGACCTGATAGGCCGCCTCGACCAGCGCACGGCTTCCATCATCAAGATGCGGTACGGCATCGACGACGGCCGGGAGCGGACGCTGACGGAGGTCGGCAAGGAGCACGGGCTGACCCGCGAGCGGATCCGGCAGATCGAGAAGCACGCGCTGCTCGAACTGAAGAAGCTGGCGCGGGACACGGGCTTCGACGCGGCGGCCTAGGGCGGCCGGCTCAGCGGGGGCACGGGGTTGGGGTACCGATTCGTCCCCCGGGGCCGGGGTTCGCTCGCGCTTCCGCCAGGGTTCTCTCGCGCCTCGCGCGAGGTCTTCCCCGCCCGCCCCTTGAGCAGCCCGCCCCTTTGGGCAGCCCGCTGTCATTCTGCGGTGTTACCCGACGCCCTCGACAGGCGTGCGCCCATCTCCCTTACGCACGCGACCAGTTCAGCGGGGCCGTGCACCGTGAAGTCGCAGTCCATGACTGCCAGGCGGACGGCCAGCCACTCGATGGAGTCCGTCGACGTGGTGCGCAGGCGGCAGCGGTGGTCGTCCAGGGAGACCAGGGGGCCGACCCCCGACGGCATGCGCGCGGTGACGAACTCCGCGGGCGCGGCGAAGGTCACGTCCAGGTCGTACGACGGACGGCCGCGCCACACCGAGTCGCGGATGAACTGCGCGGCGTCCCCGTTGGGCAGCGCCCGCGGGGCGAAGCGCGCACCCGTCGCGAAGGGCTCGCTCACCCGGTCGACCCGGAACGTCCGCCAGTCCTCGCGGTCGATGTCGTACGCCACGAGATACCAGCGCCGCCCCGTCGACACCAGGCGGTACGGCTCGGCGAGCCGCCGCGACTGCGTGCCGTCGCCCGCGCGGTAGGCGAACCGCAGACGTTCGTGGCCGGCCGCGGCCGACGCCATCACCGTCAGCGTCTCCGGCGCGATGCTCGCCCCGTCTCCGCTGGTCAGTGGCGTCGTCGCGATCTGCAGCGCGGAGACCCGGTGGCGCAGGCGGGACGGCAGCACCTGTTCCAGTTTGGCGAGCGCCCGTACCGACGCCTCCTCGACGCCCTCCACCGCATGTCCCGCCCCGGCCCGCAGGCCGACCGCGATGGCCACCGCCTCCTCGTCGTCGAGGACCAGCGGAGGCATGGCCTTGCCCGCGACCAGGCGGTAACCGCCGGCCGCGCCCTGGCTGGCCCGCACCGGGTAGCCGAGGTCCCGCAGCCGGTCGATGTCGCGCCGCACCGTGCGCCTGCTGACGCCGAGCCGCTCGGAGAGTTCGGCGCCGGGCCACTCGCGGGGCGTCTGGAGGAGCGAGAGGAGCTGAAAGAGCCGGGCGGGGGTGTCGGTGCCGCTCGTCCTCGTCGTGGTCGTTCCGGGCGCCCGGCCGCCGCTCGGGCTCGCGCCGTCCGTTGTCACGGTGCTCGTCGTCATGTCGCCCGTCGCCGTGCCGCCCGTTGCCACGTCGCCCATCCTCACGTCGTCCTCATAGCGTCCAGGATGCCGGAGAATTAGGTCGTGAGCTGTCCTACATGGCCTCTAGCCTGATCGGCATGACTTCACCGAGCACCACTTCAGTACCCGGGACGCCGGTGGCCGCCGGCGACCGGCGGCGCTGGTTCGCCCTGGCCATCGTGATGACGGCCGCCTTCATGGACCTCGTCGACGTGACGATCGTCAATATCGCGATCCCGTCCATCCAGCGGAACGAGGGCGCCTCCCTCAGCCAGATCCAGTGGATCACCGCGGGCTACGCGCTCGCCTTCGCCGCCGGCCTCATCACCGGCGGGCGGCTCGGTGACATCCATGGCCGCAAACGGCTCTTCCTCATAGGCATCACCGGCTTCACCATCGCCTCCGCGCTCTGCGGTTTCGCGGTGAACCCGGAGATGCTGGTCGCCTCGCGCATCCTCCAGGGCGGCATGGCCGCCATGATGGTGCCGCAGGTCCTCTCGATCGTGCACGCGACCTTCCCGGCGCACGAGCGCGGCAAGGTCTTCGGCCTCTTCGGCATGGTCGTCGGCCTCGGCGCGGTCTCCGGGCCGCTGCTCGGCGCGCTGCTCACCGAGTGGAACATCTTCGGCCTCCAGTGGCGGCCGATCTTCCTCATCAACCTGCCGGTCGGCATCGCGGGCCTGCTGCTCGGCCGCAAGTTCATCACCGAGTCCAAGGCGCCGCGAGCCCTCAAACTCGACCTCGTCGGTGTCGTCCTGGTCTCGCTCGGCCTGCTGATGCTGCTCTACCCGCTGACCCGCGGCCGCGAGCTGGACTGGCCGGTGTGGGGGTACGTCATGATGGCGGGCGCCTTCGTCGTCTTCGGCGCCCTGATCGCGTACGAGAGGTGGAAGGCCGCGAAGGACGGTTCGCCGCTGGTGGAGCTCTCGCTGTTCAAGGTGAAGAGCTTCGCCGCGGGCATCGCGGTGCAGACCGTGTTCGGCATCGCGCTCGGCATCTTCTTCCTCGTCTGGACCCTCTACATGCAGGTCGGCCTCGGCTGGACCGCGCTGCACGCCGGGGTCACCGGAGTGCCGTTCTCGATCGCCGTCTCGGCGGCGGCCGGCATTTCCGTGCAGCAGCTCGTGCCCCGCTTCGGCCGCAAGGTGCTGCAGGCCGGAGCCCTGACGATGGCCGCGGGCGTGCTCATCTACATCTGGGAGGCCGACCGGTACGGCGCGGGCATCGCGTCCTGGCAGATGGCGCTGCCGCTCGTGGTGATGGGCGTCGGCATGGGCCTGATCGTGGCCCCGATCACCGACGCGGTCCTCTCGGACGTCCCGCAGGAGCACGCCGGTTCGGCCTCCGGCCTCATCAACACCGTGCAGCAGATGGGCAACGCGCTCGGCCTCGGTCTGGTCTCGGTGGCCTTCTTCGGAGTGATCGACGAGCACGTCGCGCCGAACCGCATCCCGGCGGAGTTCGCGGACGGGTTCCAGAACGCGCTGTGGTGGGTGACGGGCGTCCTCGTGATCATCTTCCTGCTGATGTTCGCGCTGCCCGCGAAGCCTCGGCAGCACGTCGAGGGGAGCGGGCTGGACGAGGGTCCTGCCTCGGACGGTGGCGACGAACTGCCTGTGCAGGAACCGGCGTTGACCTCCTGATCCGGGCCTGATCCGGGAGGGCGCCCTGGGTGTGCGGCTCGCGGGGTCCGGCCGGGCGTTACAGCTCGGCCCGGGTCGCCGCCGTGTCCAGGGACTCCAGGACGCCCTTCGGATCGCCGCCCCTGTCCACCGCCTCGCCGATGTGCCGGCGTACGGCGCTCCTGACCTCCGGCCACGAGCCGAGGTTCGTCGGCTGGAACTGCGCCTGTGGCATCTGGTCGATGAAGTCCCACATCGGGCGCTGCTTCGGGTCCTCGCGCAGGGCGTCCGACGCCGAGCTCGTCACCGGCAGGGCGGCCTGGTTCCCGCCGTACGCCAGAGCGGACTTGCGGCCGTACAGATAGCTCAGGAACGTGCCGCACTGTTCGCGCCGCCCGTTCCGCCTGAACGCCATCAGCCAGTCGTTGAGCCCCACGGGCGGCGCCGCGCCGCCGAGCCTCTTGGGGAACGGGGCGTGCGCGTACGGGAACTTGGCCCGGTCGGCGGCGCCCATCAGAACCGGGTGCGCGATCATCATGCCGATCCTGCCGCGCAGGAACTGTGCGTACGCGTCCGTCCTCGTCAGCGACTTCGGGTCGGCGCCCGCGAGGCCCGGCCGTACGAGGTTGTCGCGTAGCCAGGTCAGGGTGTCGATGTTGCCCGCGGTGGCGAAGTCGTAGCCGGTGAGTCCGGCGTAACCGCCGCCGTCCGCGAGCAGCCAGGCGAGCGCCTCGTCCTCGGCGGCCTCCGGGCCCAGCTGCAGGCCGTAGGGGGTGGGCACGCCGATCGCCTTCAACGCCTTGGCGGCGTCCCGCAGTTCGGCCCAGGAGCGGGGGGCCTTGATGCGGGCCTGCCTGAAGAGCGCCTTGTTGTAGAAGAGCCGCGGGGTGCTGGCCAGGAAGGGCAGCCCGTACTGGACGCGGTCGACCATGCCCGCCTCCGCGTAGGAGCGGAGGAAGTCGCCCTCGGTGCGGACGTCGAAGAGGTCGGACGCGCCGTAGAGCTTGTCCTCCTCGGCGTAGGGCGCGAAGAAGTTCGACTGGGCGATGTCGGGGGCGTCGCCGTCCTTCACGCGCCGGGCCAGGGTGCGGTCGAGCTTGGCGAACGGGATGCGTTCGAGGTCGACCCTGATGTCCGGGTGGGCCTTCTCGAAGGCGGCGATGAGGCTGCCCCACTGGTCGCCGATCGAGGAGCCCACGCTCTTGTCGTAGCTGGCCACGAGGAGCTTGAGCGGGGTGTCGGTCTCCGCGGAGCAAGCGCTCAGGCCGCTGGCGCCGAGGGCGGTGGCGCCGGTGAGGCCGACCGTGTGGAGAAGGAACTGCCGACGACGCACCGCTGTTGCCACCTTTTGCTCGCACCGCATGCGCGGGTGCGCGCTGCCCGCACCGCGCCTTTCGGTGGCAGATTCTGCCACACAGGCGTGTTGTGCCTCCGGCCTCGGGCCTCCGGACTCCGGACTCCAGGTCTACGTGTGGCGGCTGGCATAACCTGCCTGGCATGCCTGAGATGCCTGATGCGCCTGCCGTGTCTGGTGCGCCCGCCGTGCCTGATGCACCTGTCGTGCCTGATGCGCCTGTCGTTCCTGCGAGTTCGCTGACGGAGCGACGTAAGAACGAGACTCGCCTGGAGATCGCCCGCACCGCGGCGGCGCTCTTCGTCGCGGACGGGCTGCGGGCCACCCGCGCCGAGGACATCGCCCGCGCGGCCGGTGTCGCGCCGCGCACGTTCTACCGGTACTTCGCCACCAAGGAGGAGTCGGTGGCGCCGCTCTTCGCGGCGGGCGCGCAGCAGTGGGCCGAGGCGGTGCGCCGGGCGCCGGCGGAGCTGCCGGTGCCGGACGCGCTGCGGCACGCGGTCACGCACGCCCTCGCGGCCGACGGCGCGGCGGCGGCGGAGTCCCTGGACTGGGTGCGCGCGCTGCTGCGCATGGCGGCGGAGAGCGCGGCGTTGCGCTCGGTGTGGGCGGACGCGTGCCACGCCTCGGAGCAGACACTGCTCGCGGTCCTGGCCGAACGGTCGGGGGCCGGGGCGCCGGATGCGGCCGCCGGGCCGGCGCTGGAGCTGCGCCTCGCGGCGGGTGTCGCGAGTGCGGCGGTGCGGGTCGCGGTGGAGACCTGGGCGGTGGGGACGGATCCGGCGCGGGGCGCCGAGGGTCCGGCCGCGCTCGCGGAGCGGTGCCTGGACGCGCTCGACGGGTTCCGCTGGCCGTAGTCCCTGGTCGTGGCGGGCCGTGCGTTCGGGCCGTGTGTTCGGGCGGTGTGTGCGGGTCGTGGGTTCGGGTCGTGCGTTCGAGCCGTGCCGTTCGGGCCGCCTCGTTCGGGCCCTAGGGGTTGCAGGCCCCGGTACTTAAGTCCGTTTGTGTCTGAGTCGAGCCCGGATCTGTTTACTTTCCGGAAATCCAGCCGTACTGTGCCGGTGAAACCACAGACTCGGGCATGCGGCGGAGGCAGACGGACATGTACGCACCGGAGCGGCAGCAGGAGATCCTGCGCCTTGCGCGGGACGGCGGACGGGTCGACGTGCTGTCGCTGGCCGAAGAGTTCCAGGTGACCGCGGAGACCATTCGGCGCGACCTCAAGGCGCTCGACCGCGCCGGTCTCGTGCGCCGCGTGCACGGCGGCGCCATCCCCGCCGGGCGGCTCGACTTCGAGCCGGATCTCGCCGAGCGCGAAGGCACCGCCGCCGACCAGAAGGACCGCATCGCCCGCGCCGCCCTCGCCGAACTGCCCGCCGAGGGCAGCGTCATCCTCGACGCCGGGTCCACCGTCGCGCGGCTCGCGGCGGCGCTCCCGCTGGAGTCGACGCTCACCGTCGTCACGCACGGACTGCCCACCGCCGCCCGCCTCGCCGACCACCCCGGCATCCAGCTCCACCTCATCGGCGGCCGGGTCCGGCAGCGCACCAGTGCGGCGGTGGACGCGTGGGCCCTGCGGGCGTACGGCGAGATCCGCGCCGACGTCCTCTTCCTCGCCGCCAACGGCTTCTCGGCAACGGGCGGCCTCACCACCCCCGACCTCGCCGAGGCCGCCGTGAAGCGCGCGGCCGTCGCCGCGGCCCGCCGTGTCGTGCTGCTCGCGGACTCCGCCAAGCACGGCCAGGAGCACTTCGCCCGCTTCGGCGGCCTCGCCGACGTGGACCTGCTGATCACCGACACGGGTCTCGACCCCGACGACGCCGCCGCCATCGAGGCCGCAGGCACGGAAGTAGTACGCGCATGAACAACGAAGCAGTCGGTACGCGCACGAGCGACGAAGCAGCCGGTACGCGCACGAGCGACGAAGCAGCCGGTACGCGCATGATCCTCACCGTCACCCCCAACCCCTCCCTCGACCGCACCTACGAGGTGCCCGCGCTCGACCGGGGCGAGGTCGTCCGCGCCACCGGCGACCGCATGGACCCGGGCGGCAAGGGCGTCAACGTCTCGCGGGCCGTCGCGGCGGCGGGCGTGCGGACGGTCGCCGTGCTGCCGCTGGGCGGCGCGCCCGGCGCGCTCGTCGCCCAGCTCCTCGACGGGCAGGGCATCGAGGTCGCCCCGGTGCCGGTGTCCGGACAGACCCGTTCCAACATCGCGGTCGCCGAGCCCGACGGCACGCTCACCAAGATCAACGCCCCCGGTCCCGAACTCTCCGACCAGGAAAGGGAGCTGCTGCTCACCACCGTCGGCGAGCGGTCGCAGGGCGCCGACTGGATCGCCTGCTGCGGCAGCCTGCCGCGCGGTCTGCGCCCCTCCTGGTACGCGGAGCTGGTGGCCCGCGCGCACGAGGCGGGCGCCCGGATCGCCCTGGACACCTCAGGGCCCGCACTGCTCGCCGCGCTCGCCGAACGCCCCGACGTCGTCAAGCCCAACGCCGAGGAGCTCGCCGGGGCCGTGGGCCGCCCCCTCACGACGGTCGGGGAAGCGGTCGAGGCGGCGCGGGAGCTGCGGGCGGCGGGCGCGCGCGCCGTCCTCGCCAGCCTCGGCGCCGACGGCCAGCTCCTGGTCGACGCGTCGGGCGCGTACTTCGCGAGCGCCCCCGTCGACGTCGTGCGCAGCAACGTCGGCGCCGGCGACTCCTCCCTGGCCGGTTTCCTCATCGCGGGCGGCTCAGGCCCCCGCGCGCTCGCCTCGGCCGTGGCGCACGGCGCCGCCGCGGTCCAGTTGCCGGGCAGCGTGATGCCGTCCCCCGCGGACCTCGCGCCGGAGGCGGTCACCGTGACGGACGAGGTCCCGCTGGACCGCGTACTGACGGAGCCCGCCGCATGATGCCCCCTGCCACCGTCCCCCCAGCAGCCCCCGCCCGCCGGGCGATACGCGTGCGAAGGAGCCCGCGATGAGCGAGATGATCACCGCGGACCTGGTCGACCTCGAACTCGACCGGTCCGCGGCTACGAAGGAAACGGCAGCGAAGGAAACGGCAGCGACCGCAGAGACCGAAGAGGGCGCAGCGACCGAAGAGGGTGCAGCGACCAACGAGGCCGGAGCGGCCAACGAGGCCGGAGCGGTCAAGGAAGCCGCGGTCCGCTCCCTCGCGGAGCGCATGGTGGCTCTCGGGCGCGTGACGGACCTGGACGGGTTCCTCGCCGACGTGGCCGCGCGCGAGGCGCAGATGCCGACGGGCCTGGACGGCGGCATCGGCATCCCGCACTGCCGCAGCGCGCACGTCACCGAGCCGACCCTCGCCTTCGGCCGCTCGGCGCGGGGCATCGACTTCGGCGCGCCGGACGGGCCCGCCGACCTGATCTTCCTGATCGCCGCCCCGGCGGGCGCGGACGACGCCCACCTGACGATCCTCTCGTCGCTGGCACGGCAGTTGATGGACGGGGAGTTCACGGGCGCGCTGCGCTCCGCCTCGACGGCGGCGGAGGCGGCGGCCCTGATCAGGGGCGAGGAACGACCGGCCGAAGCCCCCGTCGCCGAGCAGGAAGCCGAGGACTGCGGTCCCGGCGCGGCCGAGCCGTTCCGCATCGTCGCCGTCACCTCCTGCCCCACGGGCATCGCCCACACCTACATGGCGGCCGAGTCCCTGGAGAACGCGGCCCGCGACGCAGGCGTCGAACTGACCGTGGAGACGCAGGGGTCGGCGGGTTTCACGCGCCTCGACCCGGCGGTCATCGCCGCCGCGGATGCCGTGATCTTCGCCCATGACGTCCCCGTACGGGACAAGCCCCGCTTCGCGGGCAGGCCCACCGTCGACGTAGGGGTGAAGGCCGGGATCAACCGGCCCACCGAACTCATCGCCGAGGCGAGGGAGAAGGCGGCCCGCGGCGAGACCACCGCCCCCGCGGGCCCCACGCCGGTGGAAGGCGCCGGGGACGAGGGCGACGGCTACGGCACCAAGCTCCGCAAGTGGTTGATGTCCGGCGTCAGTTACATGGTCCCGTTCGTCGCGGCGGGGGGCCTGCTCATCGCCCTCGGCTTCGCCATCGGCGGCTGGAAGATCGACAAGGCGCCGTCCGTCGCCGAGCACTTCATCTGGACGGACCACACCAGCTGGGCCGCGCTGCTCTTCCAGATCGGCGGCCTCGCCTTCGCCTTCCTGGTCCCGGTCCTCGCGGGCTACATCGCGTACGGCATGGCCGACCGGCCCGGACTTGTCCCCGGCTTCGTCGGCGGTTCGGTCGCCGTCACCATCAACGCGGGCTTCCTCGGCGGTCTCGCCGCGGGTCTCCTCGCGGGCGCCGTCGTCATGGGGATCCAACGGGTCCGCATCCCGGCCGTGCTGCGCGGGATCATGCCGGTGGTGGTGATCCCGCTGATCTCCTCGGCGGTGGTCGGCTTCCTGATGTTCCTCGTCGTCGGCAAGCCCATCGCCTCCCTGCAGAGCGCGCTGACCGACTGGCTGGAGGGCCTCTCCGGAGCCAACGCGATCATCCTCGGCGTGATCCTCGGCCTCATGATGTGCTTCGACCTCGGCGGCCCGCTCAACAAGGTGGCCTACGCCTTCGCGATCGGCGGCCTGACCCATCCGACCGACGGAAGCCTCAAGGTGATGGCCGCGACGATGGCGGCCGGCATGGTCCCGCCGCTCGCCATGGCGCTCGCCACGACGGTCCGTGGACGCCTCTTCACCAGGACCGAGCGGGAGAACGGCAAGGCGGCCTGGTTCCTCGGCGCCTCCTTCATCACGGAGGGCGCGATCCCGTTCGCGGCCGCCGACCCGCTGCGCGTCATCCCCGCCTCCATGGCGGGCGGCGCGGTCACCGGCGCCCTGTCGATGGCCTTCGGCTGCACCCTGCGCGCTCCGCACGGCGGCGTCTTCGTGGTCCCGTTGATCGGGCAGCCGCTGCTCTATCCCCTCGCGATCGCGGCCGGTGTCGGCGTCTCGACGCTCGTGGTCGTCCTGCTCAAGAGCGCGAGGAAGACGCCGACTCCGGGCGCGGACGAGGCAGTGGCCGCAGACGCTCCGGTGGCGGAAGTGGCCGAAAACAAGCGGGCGTCGGCGGCAGTCTGAGTGCCTGCCCGTAGGGGCGTGCGCGAAGGTGGGGAAGGGGATTAAAGGGTTCGGGAAGCGGATAAAAGGGTGCAGGGCCCGGAGTGTGCGAGTTGCGTCACTTCGGGACCTAAGTCCTGATCTCCCCTGTCGAAAGACCCCGTCCCTGTTGTCTACTGGGCCGCATGTTCCAGGATGTATCGATCGTTCAGCAGATAGGCGTGGCCGCGCTGGCCGTGGCGACCGCCGTCTGGGCCGTCGGCCTGGTGCGGGTGATGCGCAGGGACCGCTTCGACACGGAGGGGCTGCACCAGGCGCAGGCGCAGACGCTCCGCGCGCTTCCGGCCCAGCAGGGCCCTCCGCGGGCGGAGACCGTGGAGCTCACGGCGGACGAGCGGGACGCCTTCGCCGGTCTCGTACGGCAGTTCGGCGACGGCCGCCCCTGACGCGCGGCCTCGCGGCCTCACCGGCCCCCTACTCGCGCCCCCCCCACCGTCCCCCTTGGGGGGCTCGCACGCTCAGCCCTGTGCCCGGCTGTCCCGGCTCCGCATCCACTCCTGGGCCCGGCGCTCCATCGCGGCGCGGGCCGCCTCCTCGGTGTCGTACACCTCGCACATGTGGCGCCCGTCGGGCGTGAGCGTGTGCTCGACCTCCCACAGACTGGTCTCGCCGCCGTCGAAGAGCAGGAACGCGTGCTCGTAGAGCGAGAAGCACATGCGGATCTCGCCGGAAAGGCAGGGGCGGCCGAAGGCCTGGGTGATCTGGTGCGCGAACGCCGCACGCAGCAGGCGCTCCACTCTCCTGCCGGGGCGGTCGCCGTCCGGGTTCTCCGCGCGGCGCAGCAGCCGGCGCGCGTGGTCCGCGGAGTCGTCGGGTGCGTACGCATGCCGGGGCTCGGTGTCGACCGGGAGCTGGAGCATGACGGGCCGGCCGCACGCGGGTGTGTCGGGCGGCAGCGGCAGCCGTGAGGTGGCGACGCCCGCCTCCTCCTCGTCGGCGTAGATCTCGTGCGTCGGGGCGCTGCCCGGCGCGGTGTTGTGGACGAGCTCCCAGAGCGTGAGCACGGTGGCGTCCGCGAGCAGCCAGGTGTGCCTGTACGTCTCGCGGTGCAGGCCCGAGCTGTGGTGGGCGGAGTGCAGGGAACTGTCGTGGGCGAGGGCGGAGTCGAGGCGGGCCATCACCTCGTCCGGCAGATCGAAGGAGTTCAGGGCGCGGCCGAGGAGTCGCTCGAGATGCTCCTCCGGGGAGTGCGGCTCGGGCGACTCGGGTGGCTCGTACGCGGTGTCGTACGGAACGCTCAAGGTTCTTCTCCCGGCGTTGCTACATGTCACCTGGTGAGTGCATACCGTAGCCCCTGGGTCCGACATCATGTCCGGGAACCGGAAAACGCGCGAGCCACGGGGGAAGTTCCCGCGTGGCTCGCTCGGTTGGGGGTGCCTCAGGGGCGCGGCGTCAGCTCGCGCTGCCCGCCGTCCACTCGCTCCAGGACATGTTCCAGCCGTTGAGGCCGTTGTCCGGGGCGACGGTCTTGTCGGGGGAGCCCTTGACCGTCACGACGTCTCCGATCAGGGAGTTGTTGAAGAACCAGGCTCCCTGGGTGTTCGGGTCGCCGGCGCCCCGGGCGTCCTGCAGGCCGACGCAGCCGTGGCTGGTGTTGGCGCTGCCGAAGATCGAGGGCGAGCCCCAGTAGTTGCCGTGGATGAAGGTGCCCGACGAGGACAGGCGCATGGCGTGCGGCACGTCCTTGATGTCGTACTCTCCGCCGAAGCCGACCGTGTCGCCGTTCATCCGGGTCTGAGTGAACTTCTCCGAAATGACCATCTTGCCGTTGTACGTCGGGTTCGACGGGCTGCCCGCGGAGATCGGGACGGACTTGATCACCTTGCCGTCGCGCTCGACCGTCATCTTCTTGGCGCCGACGTCGACCGTGGAGACCTGGGCGCGGCCGACGGTGAAGGTGACGGTCTTGTTCTGGACGCCGGTGGCGCCGTTCGCGCCCTTCACGCCGTCCAGGTTGATCTTCATCGTGACCTTGGAGCCGGCCTTCCAGTAGTCCTCGGGCCGGAAGTCCAGGCGCTGGTTGCCGAACCAGTGGCCGACGACCTTCTGGCCGCTGCTGGACGTGACCGTGATGTGCGACTGGACGTCCTTCTTCTCCGTGATCGCCTTGTCGAAGTTGAAGGAGACCGGCATGCCGACGCCGACCGTGGCCCCGCCGTCCGGCGTGTAGGTGCCGATGAAGCTGTTGGCGGAGGAGACCGTCGAGAACGTCGCGTTCTCGGTCGCCGCGTTGCCCTTGGCGTCCTTGGCGTTGGCGGTCACCTTGTACTTCGTGCCGCGCTCCAGCTGGGACTTGGGCTTCCAGCTCGTGCCGTCACCGGAAATCGTGCCCTCGACCGCCGTGCCGGACGTCACCGACGTCATCTTCACGCTGGTCAGCTTGCCGCCCTTGACCTTCACGCCGGTGGCGTTGATCGAGGCGTCGGTGGCGCCGTCCTTGGACGAGATGGTGATGTCCGCGCCCTTGGCGGCCGAGTCGCCCTGCTTGTCGCCCTTGGCGTCCGCGTCACCCCCGCAGGCCGACAGGGTCAGCGCGCCCACGGCGGCGAGCGCGGTGGCGGCCAGCAGGGCACGGCGCCGGGGGTTGACTATGACCGACCTTGTCACGGGCTGCTCCAAGTACGTGTTCTGATCCAGTACGTGTTCTGATCCAGTACGAGTGAAGAGCGCGCCTGTGCGTCCGGAGGTTCCCGGCGAACGGTGTGAGTGTGGGCACATCCGAGTCCAACGGGTGGGCCATGGTGGCGATTTGGCCTTATTGATGCCTTTTCGCTGGTTTCTTCGTCGGCTTCTTCCCTGGCTCCTTCTTAGGCTTCTTCATTGGTTCCTCCGTTGGTTTCTCCGTTGGTTCCTTCATTGGTTTCCGTAGAGGTCGGGGTACGCGGGGAAGGAGCCGCCCGGCGTCTTCACCGAGTCCGCCGCCAGCATCGCCCGTACGATCGCGGCGGTCACGACGTCCGCGCCCGCGGCGAGGATCTCGTTGAGGGCGAGCGGACTGTCGGCGGCCAGGGCGTGTTCGCCGGTGGAGAGGGCGAAGACCGTGTCGCCGTCGTTGAGGAGATGGACCGGCCGCACCGCACGCGCCATGCCGTCGTGCGACGTGCCGGCCAGCTTCTGCGCCTGGGCCTTGGTGAGCGCGGCGTCGGTGGCGACCACGGCGAGGGTGGTGTTCAGGGGCGGCGGGCCGTTCTCGGCGGCGGCCTCGGCGAGGCGCCGCTTCGCCTCCTCGTGGGTCCCGGGCGCGGGGTAGTCCACCCGCCGCCCCTCGAAGTACCGCCCGTACAGCACGCCCGTCGCCGGATCGACCGCCGAGCCCGCGGCGTTCGCCACGACCAGCGCGGCGACCGTGATCCCCGAGCCGAGGCGGACGCTCGCGCTGCCCACACCGCCCTTGAAGCCGCCGACCACCGCGCCGGTGCCCGCGCCGACGCCGCCCTCCTCGACGGGGGTGAACGGCGCGGTGCGCGCGGCGGCCTCGGCGGCCTCCCGGCCGGCCGCCGCGTCCGGCCTGGCCCGGAAGTCACCGCCACGGCCCAGATCGAAGACGCAGGCGGCCGGGACGACGGGGACGACGTGGAAGGGGTCGGGGCCGATCCGCACGCCCCGGCCCCGCTCCTCCAGCCAGGCCACCACGCCCGACGCGGAGTCGAGGCCGTACGCACTGCCGCCGGTGAGGACGACGGCCTCGACGCGCTGCACCAGATTGCGCGGGTCGAGGGCGTCCGTCTCACGGGTGCCGGGGCCGCCACCGCGCACGTCCACGGCGGCGACGGCACCGCCCTCGGGCGCGAGGACCACGGTGGTGCCGGTGAGTCGGCCGTCTCCGGTCCGCGTGGCATGCCCGACGCGAAGACCGGCGACATCGGTCAGGGAACCGGTAGAGCCGGTAGAGCCAGCAGAGGCATCAGAGCCAGCAGAAGCATCAGAGGTGTCAGAGGTGTCATGGACGTCATGGGTGTCAGAGGTCATGGGGCAGGCGTACCACGGGGCGCGGTCACGTGCGGCGGGCCATCCGGGCGGTGAGCGTCACCCCCGTCGCGACCGTCGCAGCCGTCACGATTCCCGCCACGAGCACGGCCCAGCGCCCCGCGAACGTACTCGCCAGCACCGCCAACGCGCTCACCGGCAATACCAGTTGCTGCGCCGCCCCCACCTTGTAGTAACGGGAGTGCAGAGCCCACACGGTGAACAGATAGAGCGCCGTCGGCACGGTCACTGCGGCGGACGCGGCCGGCGTCGAGAGGTGGGCCTTGCCGACGGCCTGCTCCACCGCCACCTCGATCCCGGCGCCGATCGCGGCGGCCGAGCCGAGGATCACGTACTGCCCGTAACCCCACAGGAAGGCCTGGCGGTTGCCGCGGAGACGGCCGTGGATGGGCACGACGAAGTAGATCCACCAGGCGGCGAAGACGATGAGGAGGCCGCCCGCGGCGATGGGCAGCAGCTCGTCGAGCGCGTCGTTCTCCTCGATGCCCGACTTCACGGCGACGGTCGCCGCCGCGATGGTCTCGCCGAGCACGATGATGGTGAACAGGCCGTACCGTTCGGAGATGTGATGCGGGTGCCAGGGCGTCGTGTACGCGCGCTCCGCGATCACCGGCACGCACATCTCCGCCACCGCCATCACGAGGAACAGCCAGGGCCGGGCGTGCTCCGGCAGGAACAGCAGCCCGGACCATCCGATCTGACAGACCACCACACCCGCCGCATACCGCAGGGCGGTGCCGCGCTCGGCGCCGGTCGCGGCCTTGGCGACGCGCAGCCACTGGGTGGAGAGCGCGATCCGCATGATCAGGTAGCCGAGCCAGACCAAAAGGAAGTCGTGCTCCTCGAAGGCCTTGGTCACCCCGGCGGCGAAGACGAGGACTCCGGCGATCTGGATCAGCGTGACCACGCGGTACAGCACGTCGTCGTTGTCGTACGCCGACGAGAACCAGGAGAAGTTGACCCACGCCCAGAACAGCGCGAAGAAGATCATCGCGTAATTGAGGATGCCCTCGCCCGTGTGCGCCTCTGCGACGGCGTGCACCAGCTCGGCCCCGGCCTGCGCCACCGCCACGACGAAACACAGGTCGAAGAAGAGCTCCAGCGGGGTCGCGGCGCGGTGCTCCTCGTCGCGCCCGCGGGCACGGAGGGGGCGCAGCGGCTTGGCGGCGGACGAGGGGACAGTCCCTCCGGAGGCAGGCGAGGGCGAAGAGCCTCCGGGGGCGGGGGAGGCGGGAGTGGATGTCATCCCCTCAGAACAGCAGAAATCGGCCCCCGGATCAGGCCGCGGCGCCGAAGGGCACGGCTGCGACACCCGGGCGACGCACAGTGCCGGGGCGCGGGTCCGCGGGTTGGCCGGGCGGGCCTGTGGCCGGCCTCGGACCTCCTCGCCGCCGACCTGTCCCCCGCCGAGCTCTTCGGCCTCGTCGACCGCTTTCTCATGTACTACCTGCTGACCGGCGAACGGCTCGAGCGCACCGTTCCGTGGTTCGAGCGCGTCGGCGGCCTCGACCACCTCACCTCGGTCCTGATCGACGACTCGCTGGGCATCTGCGCCGAACTGGAGGCCCAGATGGACTCCGGGGCCGACGTGATCGCCCACGGCATCCTCGGCACGCGTGACGGCCGCCCCGTCGTGGCCTCGCCGATGCACAAGCAGGAGTTCGACCTGCGGACCGGCCGGTGTCGGGACGACCCGTCGGTCACGCTGCCGGTGCACGAGGCCTGAGCACGCCGAGGCATGCCGCCCGAGGTCTGAGCACGCCGGGGCATGCCGCCCGAGGTCTGAGCACGCCGAGCCATGGCGCCCGAGGTCTGAAGTCCCGTCACTTTCCCGCTCTTTGGCCTGGTCGGCAGGTGCCCTACGCCTCTGCTTCCGGAGCGCCGCGCGCGTGATCGTGGATACGTCAGGCCCCGTAGCAAGGTCGGGACCCTGAGGGAACTGGGAATCAATATGAGATCGCCTGCCGCCCAAGAGACGCGGACCGCGCCCACGGGCACCTCGTACGACCCCGCGCAGTACCGCCCCGGCAAGACCATCACCGACTGGGAGCCGGAGAACGAACTCTTCTGGAAGTCCGCGGGCAGGAAGGTCGCCGCGCGCAACCTGTGGATCGCGGTCCCTGCCCTCCTGGTCGCCTTCGTCGTCTGGCAGGTGTGGTCGGTCACCGCGACCAACCTCAAGGACGTCGGCTTCGGCTTCACCACTTCGCAGCTGTTCTGGCTGACGGCGGTGCCGGGCCTGACGGGCGGCACGGCCCGGATCCTCTACACCTTCCTCGGCCCGATGATCGGCCAGCGCCGCTTCACCGCGCTCTCCACGGTTGTCCTGGTGGTCCCGCTGATCTGGCTCGGCATCGCCGTCCAGAACCCCGACACCTCGTACGGCGTGATGATCGCCATCGCGGCCCTCTGCGGCATCGGCGGCGCCAACTTCGCCTCGTCGCTGGCCAACATCGGCTTCTTCTTCCCCAAGAAGGACAAGGGCAACGCCACCGGCATCAACGGCGGTCTCGGCAACCTCGGCGTCTCCGTCGTCCAGCTCCTCACCCCGATCGTCATCACCAGCTCGGTCATCGCGGTCGGCTCGGCCCAGCACAAGGCCGACGGGTCGGCGATCTGGCTGCAGAACGCGGCGTTCCTGTGGGTGCCGGTCCTGGTGATCCTGGCGGCCGTCGCGTGGTTCGGCCAGAACGACCTCAAGGTCGCCTCGACCCCCTTCAGCCAGCAGAAGATCATCTTCAAGCGCAAGCACAACTGGCTGATGACCTGGCTCTACGTCGGTACGTTCGGCTCCTTCATCGGCTTCGCCGCGGCCCTGCCGATGCTCATCAAGACCACCTTCACCCCGATCGACGCGGCCTACTCCGCGGCCACGTACGCCTGGATGGGTCCGGCCGTGGGCGCGCTCGCCCGCTGGGCCGGCGGCTGGATCGCGGACAAGATCGGCGGTGCGAAGGTCACCATCATCTCGTTCGTCGGCATGGCGCTCTCGATCATCGGCGTCATCAACTTCCTGCCCTCCGGCGGTGACCACGGCAACTTCTGGGGCTTCTTCGCCTGCTTCCTCTGCGCGTTCTTCTTCTCGGGCATCGGCAACGGCTCCACGTTCCGCCAGATCCCGGTGATCTTCCGCAACCAGCACCTGAAGGGCCTGACCGAGGGCACGCCCGAGTACGCGAAGGCGCTGAAGCAGTCGGAGATGGAAGCGGGCGCGGTGACCGGCTTCACCTCCGCGATCGCGGCGTACGGCTTCTTCTTCATCCCGGCGATGTTCGCCAACTTCGCGGTCACCAGCGCCATGTGGGGCTTCGTGGCCTTCTACGTCAGCTGCATCGCGGTGGCCTGGTGGTTCTACGCCCGCAAGGGCGCGGAGTCGCCCAGCTGACGCCAGGACGGCGTGAGCGATCCGGTCCGGATGGGCCGAGTGTGGGAGCACTCGGCCCATCCTCTTTTTGCGGCCGGTTACCACGGGATTCCCCGGAAATTCTTGTGAATGCGTTCACAAGTGAACTTGGGTCCAAAGTCCCACAGGAAATGCCTGGTCAGGTGGGGTGCCCGATGTTTCTCTCGCACAGGAAAGGGACCTTGGGTCCCTGATCGAGGACCATTGCTGCCCCTTTGATCGATCAAAGAGGAGTGGAATGGAGGCATAGCGAAGAAGCGAGACGGAAGGTGCGGGTCATGACTGCCACTCCTGCGGAAACGACAGTGAACGGCGAGGCCTGGGAGGGCTTCAAGGGCGGTCTGTGGCGGGACGCCATCGACGTCCGTGACTTCGTGCAGCAGAACTACACCCCGTACGAAGGCGACGCCTCCTTCCTGGCCGGCGCAACCGAACGCACCACCCAGGTATGGCAGAAGCTCCTCTCGATGTTCCCCACGGAGATCGAGCGCGGCATCCACGACGTGGACGTGCGGACCCCTTCCCGGATCGACGCCTTCAAGCCGGGCTACGTCGACGGCACCGCCGCCGACCACAAGGACCTGATCGTCGGCCTGCAGACGGACGCCCCGCTCAAGCGCGCCATCATGCCCAACGGCGGCTGGCGGATGGTCGAAAGCGCCCTCAACGCCTACGGCTACGAGGCCGACCCCGACGTCAGGGACGTCTACACGCACCTGCGCAAGACCCACAACGAAGGCGTCTTCGACGCCTACACGCCCGAGATCCGCGCCTGCCGCTCCTCCGGCATCATCACCGGCCTGCCGGACGCCTACGGCCGCGGCCGGATCATCGGCGACTACCGCCGCGTCGCCCTCTACGGCGTCGACCGCCTGATCGCCGCGAAGGAGGCCGACAAGGCCGCCCTCGGCGAGAAGTGGGCGACCGAGGACGTCATCCGCGGACGCGAGGAGATCGCCGAGCAGATCAAGGCCCTCAAGGAACTGAAGGCCATGGCGATGTCGTACGGCTACGACATCGCCCAGCCGGCCGCCACCGGCCGCGAGGCCGTCCAGTGGCTGTACTTCGCCTACCTCGCCGCCGTGAAGGAGCAGAACGGCGCGGCCATGTCGATCGGCCGCATCGACAACTTCCTCGACATCTACCTGCAGCGCGACATCGAGGCGGGCCGCATCACCGAGGCCGAGGCCCAGGAGTTCATCGACGACTTCGTCATCAAGCTCCGCATCGTCCGCTTCCTGCGCACCCCCGAGTACAACGAGGGCTTCTCCGGAGACCCGACCTGGGTCACCTGGTCGATGGCCGGCATCGGCGAGGACGGCCGCCCGCTGGTCTCGCGGACCACCTTCCGCGCCCTGCAGACCCTCTACAACCTCGGCCCGGCCCCCGAGCCGAACCTCACGGTCTTCTGGTCGCAGCGACTGCCGCGGGGCTTCAAGGAGTTCGCCGCACAGGTCGCCATCGACACCTCGGCCATCCAGTTCGAGTCCGACGAGCTGATGCGCCCCAAGTACGGCGACGACACCGCGATCGCCTGCTGCGTCTCGGCCATGGCCGTCGGCAAGCAGATGCAGTTCTTCGGCGCCCGCGTGAACGTCGCCAAGGCGCTGCTCTACGCGATCAACGGCGGCCGCGACGAGAAGTCCGGCAAGACCATCGTGGCGGGCTTCACACCCATCGAGGGCGAATACCTCGACTACGCGACCGTCGTGCGCAGGTACGACGCGATGCTCGACTGGCTCGCCAAGACGTACGTGCACGCGCTCAACGTCATCCACTACATGCACGACAAGTACGCCTACGAGCGCATCGAGATGGCGCTGCACGACCAGGAGATCCTGCGCACCATGGCGTGCGGCATCGCAGGTCTCTCGGTCGCCGCCGACTCGCTCTCGGCGATCAAGCACGCCAAGGTCAAGGTGGTCCGCGACGAGACGGGTCTCGCCGTCGACTACGAGATCGAGGGCGACTACCCCGCCTACGGCAACAACGACGACCGTGCCGACGACATCGCCCGCCGCATCGTGCACGACTTCATGGCGAAGGTCCGCAAGCACCCCACCTACCGCGACGCGGTGCACACCCAGTCGGTGCTGACCATCACCTCGAACGTCGTCTACGGAAAGAAGACCGGCAACACCCCCGACGGCCGCCGCGCGGGCGAGCCGTTCGCCCCCGGGGCCAACCCGATGAACGGCCGCGACGAGCACGGCTACATCGCCTCCGCGATGTCGGTCGCCAAGCTCGACTACGACGACGCCGAGGACGGCATCTCGCTGACCAACACCATCACCCCGGACGCGCTCGGCCGCACCCCCGAGGAGCGGGTCGCGAACCTCGCCGGTGTCCTGGACGGCTTCATGGCCAGCGACGGCTTCCACATGAACGTCAACGTCCTCAACAAGGCGACGCTGCAGGACGCCATGGAGCACCCGGAGAACTACCCGCAGCTGACCATCCGGGTCTCCGGATACGCGGTCAACTTCATCCGGCTCACCCGCGACCAGCAGCTCGACGTCATCAACCGCACCTTCCACGGCTCCCTCTGAGCCACCGGCTCCCTCCGGGGAGCCGCCCCTGAACCGCGGCCCCGGGGCCGGGCCCTCACCCCGGCCCCGGGCGCCGCGCACACCACGCACTGCCAGTAGTTCGGGAGTTCCGCCATGGCTGTTCTGCTCGGTACCGACATCCCCGTACGCCCCCGCGGGGCCGGCGAGGACGCGGCCACCCCCGCGGCGGCCGCGACCCACCGCCCCGTCACCGGCTCCGTGCACTCCTGGGACTTGTCCACCGGCGTGGACGGGCCGGGGTCGCGCTTCGTCGCGTTCCTCGCCGGATGCCCGCTGACCTGCCTGTACTGCCACAACCCCGACACCTGGCGGATGCGCGACGGCAAGCGGACCACGGCCGACGAGGTGATCGCCGAGGCCGCCAAGTACACCAAGTTCATCTCCGCGGCCGGGGGCGGAGCCACCCTCAGCGGCGGCGAACCCCTCCTGCAGCCCGTCTTCACCGGCGAACTCCTGCACCGCCTCAAGCACGAACTGGGGCTGCACACCGCCCTCGACACGTCCGGCTTCCTCGGGGCACGCGCCACCGACGCCCTGCTCCGCGACGCCGACCTGGTCCTGCTCGACATCAAGTCCTGGGACCCCGAGACCTACCGGAAGGTCACCGGGCGCCCCCTGCGGCCCACCCTCGACTTCGCCCACCGGCTGGCCGGCCTCGGCAAGAACGTCTGGGTCCGCTTCGTCCTCGTCCCCGGACTGACCGACGATCCCGCGAACATCGAGGGCGTCGCCCGCTTCGCCGCCTCGCTCGGCAACGTCTCCCGGGTCGACGTGCTGCCCTTCCACAAGCTGGGCGAGGCGAAGTGGGACGCGCTCGGCAAGGACTTCGCGCTGCGCGCCACCCCCTCGCCCACCCCGGCGCAGGTGGCCGGGGCGAAGGAGATCTTCGCAGCTCAGGGCCTCAAGGCCAGCTGACGGTAGCTGCTCGCGGCGGCCGCCCGCGCCCCCGGCGTACCCTGGAGACATGAGCACCGCCCCCGCCCCCGAACCGCGAGATCCGGACAGGCCGAAGACCCCGCAGGACCCGAAGAAGCGGTCGGGGAACGCGCTGACCTTCGACGACCCGCTGTCGCAGCAGTCTTCGGACGACACGGACCGAGGGTGGGGCGAGCGGGCTGAGCCCGGCCACGGCAGCGCCGCCGACCTGGCACGCTTCCTCGACGAGAAGCCGCCCCACCACCTCTGAGCCCGCGCTACTCCTCGCGGTGCCCCGAGCCGCGCTGCGCCACCAGGGCGTCGCGGATCTCCTTGAGCACCTCCAGCTCGGTGATCTCCATGACCTCCTTCGTGCCCTCCTTCTCCGCCCGCCTGGCGGCCACCCGCGCCAGATACTTGGCCATGGGGAGCACCATCAGGAAGTACACGACGGCCGCCGTGATCAGGAAGCTCAGGACCGCACTGAGCACGGAACCCCACATGATCGGGATTCCCTTGGCGACCTCGCCCGCGTCGTTCATCTCGCAGGGCGACTTCAGGCACGAGTGGTAGTGGTCGAGGTCCTTCGTCCCGAAGGCGCCGACGAGCGGGTTGATGACGCCCTTGACCACGGAGTTCACGATGTTCGTGAACGCGGCTCCGATGACCACCGCGACCGCCAGGTCGACGACATTGCCGCGCATCAGGAAGGCCTTGAAGCCGTCCCAGAGACCCGGTTCCTTCTTCTCGCTCACCACGAGGCCTTTCGTTGCATGTGCGGGTTGCTGGCCAAACAACTTCGCAACCTACGTCAGACCATGGCGGACCTGTCCAATTGCCACCCACCATCGAGCTACTTGACAGGCTGTCAGTGCGATCGTGAACGTTCCGGCTCATCGCAGGGTCACCGCCAGGCGCATGCTCGCAGCGGCCCCGGCGAGCCGTGCCGCCGTGTCCCTCGGGACGGAGAAGACCACCAGCGCACCGCTCTCGGCGGGGCCGTCCCCCGGCTCGGGCACCTCGGCGACCCGCGCCCCCGCCGCCACCACGCGCGGCTGCGCACCGCCCCCGGACGATCCGTCGGCGGCGATCACGTCCACCCGGTCGCCGGGGCGCAGCAGACGCACCGTGTCCGCGTCGGCGATCCGCACCGGCGCCGTCACTCTCGCCCGCTCCGCTGAGACCGGGAGGGGCCGTCCCTCCCGCGCGGGCTCCGCGGCGGCCGCCTCCTGCGCCGGAGGCGGTGCGGGAGCCCGCGGTGCCGTGGCCACGAGGGCGGCGGCGGTCATCGCGAGGCCCACGGCCAGGGCCCGCCGCCGGTGCCGCAGCAGCCGGCGCAGCCGCGGATGACCGCCGCGCACCCGCACGGGCGGGAAGTGGGGGACCGGACAGCTGTCCGCCGGTCGGGTCTGAGGAGGGACATGGGTCACGACAACCACCGCCTGCGATGCGAGGAGCTCGGCTTCCGCTCTCACGATGCGGGCTCGCGCCGATTCCCGCTGAGGCCCGTGGACTACTCGCCGGTTGTGGACAACTCCCTCACCCGAAGGGGAACTTCCGCCCTCTCGATCACGGCAGCCGGATCCCCGGATCCACTCCGCCGAGCGCTCCCGCACACAGGCAGTCCCGCCGGTCGTCGTTCGTCGGCAGCCCCGCCACCGCGTCGAACAGCACGCCCCGCAACCGGTCCACATTGGCGGCGAAGACCCGCAGGACGTCGTCGTGGGACACGCCCTCGCCGGTCTCCGCGCCCGCGTCCAGGTCCGTGACCAGCGCCAACGACGTGTAGCAGAGCTCCAGTTCGCGGGCGAGCGCCGCCTCGGGGTGGCCGGTCATGCCCACCACCGACCAGCCCTGCGCCGCGTACCAGCGAGACTCCGCCCTCGTCGAGAAGCGCGGCCCCTCGATCACAGCCAGCGTCCCGCCGTCCACCGGCTCCCAGTCGCGTCCGCGGGCCGCCTCCAGCGCCGCCGCGCGGCCTGCGGGGCAGTAGGGGTCGGCGAGCGACACGTGCACGACGTTCGGGACGCTGCCGTCGGGCAGTGGCGCCCCGTCGAAGTACGTCTGCGCACGGGTCCGCGTGCGGTCCACGAACTGGTCGGGCACCAGCAGCGTCCCGGGCCCGTACTCGGACCGCAGGCCGCCGACCGCGCACGGGCCGAGGACCTGCGCCACGCCCACCGAGCGCAGCGCCCAGAGGTTGGCGCGGTAGTTGATGCGGTGCGGCGGCAGATGGTGACCGCGGCCGTGCCGGGGGAGGAAGGCGACCCGTCGGCCCGCGATCTCACCCAGGAAGAGGGAGTCGCTGGGAGCTCCGTAAGGAGTGTCGACCTGCGTCTCGGTCACGTCGTCGAGGAAGGAGTAGAAGCCGGAGCCGCCGATCACGCCGATCTCGGCCCGCGCGGCGTTCGCCGTGTTCACCATGGCCCGCACGGTAGCCGGGGCGGGGAACGCCGACGACCCCGCCGTCCGGGGACGGCGGGGTCACACAGAAAGCGTGCGCAGGGTCCTACGCGGCCGAACTCGACGACGTGGACGTCGAGGAGGAGGCGGGGGACTTGGCATCCGAGGACGAGGACGACGAAGCGGCCTTCGAGTCCGAGGGGCCCGACGAGGCCGAGTCGGACGTCGAGGACTTCGACGACGCGGTCGCCGGTGTGCTGCTCGACGACGAGCCGCGGCTGTCGTTGCGGTAGAAGCCGGAGCCCTTGAAGACGATGCCGACCGCCGAGAACACCTTCTTGAGGCGTCCGTCGCAGTTCGGGCATACGGTCAGGGCGTCATCGGTGAACTTCTGCACCGCCTCGAGGCCCTCGCCGCACTCGGTGCACTGGTACTGGTACGTCGGCACTTGCTTCCTCCTGGCACTCTCACTCGATGAGTGCTAACGACGGTCCATAGTGACGTATTCCGCGAGATCAGTCCACTGTCACCGGCACGCGGTGACCCACGCCACGCGCGACGGTGCGGCCCGAGGCCTTGGGCACGAGCCGCGAACGGAGTGCCACGAGGACCACGAGAGCCATGGCCGTACCGCCCAGCGGGACCAGGAATCCGGCCCCGTCCCAGAAGTGGTCCTCCAGCTGTCCGGCCACCGTGACGGCCGCCGCCTGCCCGAGGGCGACCGCGCCGGTCAGCCAGGTGAAGGCCTCCGTGCGGCCGGTCGGCGCGACCAGCTTGTCGACCAGGGTGTAGCCGGTGATCAGCGCGGGCGCGATGCAGACGCCGACCAGCAGGCCGAGCCCGGCGAGCAGCAGCACGGAGTGCGCGGCCCACAGGCCGGAGGCCATCAGGGTCAGGGCCGCGTAGCCGACGAGGAGGCGGCGCTGCGGGGAGATCTTCCAGGCGATGGCGCCGCAGGCGATGCCGGAGAGCATGTTGCCCGCGGCGAACGTCCCGTACAGGACACCGTTCAGGCCGGGTTCGCCGATCGACTCGGTGAAGGCGGCCAGCGAGACCTGCATGCCGCCGAAGACGGCGCCGATGCCGAGGAACGTCACGATGAGGACCCGCACTCCGGGGACGCGCAGTGCGGAGACGTGCTCCACGCGCGCGTGCCCGTCGTGGTGCGAGGACGGCTTCGGCTGGGTGCCCTTCTGCGCGGCGAAGAGCAGACCGCCCACCAGGGTGAGTCCGGCCTCGGTGAGGAGACCGGCGGAGGGGTCGACGGTGGTGCACAGCGCGGTCGCGAAGAGCGGGCCGAGGACGAACGTCAGCTCGTCGGTGACCGACTCGAAGGCGGCCGCGGTGGTGGCCAGGGGCGAGTCCTGGAGCTTGACGCCCCAGCGGGCCCGCACCATGGGGCCGACCTGAGGCGTGGAGGCACCCGCGGGCACGGCGGCCACGAAGAGCGCCCACAGGGGGGCGTCGGAGAGCGCGAGGACCGTCAGGGTGATGACGGAGGCGGAGTGCACGAGGATGCCGGGCACCAGCACGGCGCGCTGCCCGAACCGGTCGGCGAGCTTGCCGCTGAAGGGGGCGAAGAGCGCCATGGAGACGCCCGTGACGGCCGAGACGGCGCCGGCGGCACCGTAAGAGCCGGTGGTGTGCTGCACGAGCAGCACGATGGAGATGGTCAGCATCGCGAACGGCTGTCGTGCCGCGAAGCCGGGCAGCAGGAACGTCCAGGCGCGCGGGGTACGCAGCAGCTGTCCGTAGCCGGGGCGGGATTCGGTGACCGTGGATGCCACGGCCCGTGCCTTTCTGCCGCCTGGTAGCGCGCCCGTGCGGGGGCGCCGAGAGCTGTCCTCTTGCGCGGAACTGCGGTAGATGCCGGGCCCACTGCGAGGGCTTCACGGCCGCCATACGGTCGCGCCAGCTCTGCTTCAGGCAGAGTTGGTTCGATCAGGTGCCTTCATCGTACAGGGAGAGATCTCATTCGGCCCTGTGATTGGGGCCGATGAGACCCCCGCCACCTACGATTGGTGTTTTTCTCCGTCGGTTCCCAGCCAACTGGCCAGCTTGCCGCCCCGGCCGACCGCGCGCAGCCGCTTCTCCGCGGCGTCCCGCACCGGGTCGGTCGCCACCACGAGGAGCTCGTCGCCGCGCTGCAGCACCGTCGTCGGCAGCGGGACGAACGATTCTCCGTCGCGCACGACCAGTGTGACGGCCGAGCCCGGGGGCAGCCGCAGCTCGCCGACCTCGACGCCGTGCATGAGGGAGCCCTCGGGGATGGCCACCGACAGCAGATGCCCTTGCAGCCGCTCCAGGGGCGCGGACTCGACGCCCAGGTCGGCGGCCTCGGAGGAGTCGCCGAGCCGCAGCTTCCTGGCCAGCCAGGGCAGCGTGGGGCCCTGGATGAGGGTGTAGACGACGACGAGCACGAAGACGATGTTGAAGATCCGCTGGCTGTCCTCGACGCCGCTCACCATCGGGATCGTCGCCAGGATGATGGGCACGGCGCCGCGGAGCCCGGCCCAGGAGAGCAGCGCCTTCTCCTGCCAGGGCAGGCGGAACGGCAGCAGGCTGAGGACGACCTCAAGGGGGCGTGCCACCACGGTCAGGACCAGGCCGATGAGGATCGCGGGCCAGGTGTCGTCGAGCAGATCGTGCGGGGTGACCAGGAGGCCGAGCAGGACGAACATGCCGATCTGGGCGAGCCAGCCGAGCCCTTCGGCGAAGCCGCGGGTGGCGGGCCAGTGCGGCAGCCTGGCGTTGCCGAGCACCATCGCGGCGAGGTAGACGGCGAGGAATCCGCTGCCGTGCGCCATGGCGCCTGCGGCATACGCGGCGACCGCGATCGCCATGACGGCGATGGGGTAGAGGCCGGAGGCGGGCAGGGCCACGTGCCGCAGGCCGTAGGCGCCGAGCCAGCCGACCGCGAGGCCGATCGCGGCGCCGATCGCCAGCTCCAGGGCGATCTCGCCGATCAGTACGTACCAGTCGTCCACCGGTCCCGCCGTGGAGAACGCCACGACGAGGATCACCACAGGGGCGTCGTTGAACCCCGACTCCGCCTCCAGGATGCCCGTGACACGCGAGGGGAGCGGCACCTTCCGCAGTACCGAGAAGACCGCGGCCGCGTCCGTGGACGAGACCACCGCGCCGATGATCAGCGCTTGGCGCCACTCGAGCCCGACCAGGTAGTGGGCTCCGGCGGCCGTGACGCCGACGCTCACGGCGACACCCGCGGTCGAGAGCACGGCTGCCGCGGGCAGGGCCGGCCTGATCTCTTTCCACTTCGTCCCGAGGCCGCCCTCGGCGAGGATCACGACCAGGGCGGCGTAGCCGATGACCTGCGTCAGTTCGGCGTTGTCGAAGTGGACGTCGCCCACTCCGTCCTGGCCCATGGCGACGCCGATGCCCAGGTAAAGGAGCAGGCTGGGGAGCCCGCTGCGCGACGAGATGCGGACCGCCGCCACCGCGACGAGCAGAACGAGCGAGCAGACGAGCAGGAGCTGGTTGAGGTGGTGGACAGTCAGGGGCCGTTCCTTCCGTGGAGCTGAGCACTACGTAGCGGAGCCGGGCACTACGTAGGAGTACTTCGTTACCTTACCTAATTGTTAACGCTTTCTTGATGTCATCGAATGACTATTCGATCTCATGGCGGCCGGGTTCCTGACTCCGCGTCCGGAGCTGCAACGCCCTGCGCCTATGGTTGCTCCAGCGCTCCCAGAGCCGCCCCAAGTCGACAGCACAGCCCGCCCTGCCGCTCGCGTAAGGACAGCAAGGACAGCGATGCCCTCCAACACCACCGCCTCTTCCGGTCATAAGTCCGGCAAGAAGAAGAAGGGGCGCCGAGCCCGACTCGTCGTGATCGTCCTGGTCCTGGCCATCGTCGGAGGCATCGGCTTCGGCGCGTACTGGAGCGTGAGCACCGTGCGCGCCTCCTTCCCGCAGACCAAGGGATCGATCAAGCTCGACGGCCTGGCCGGCAACGTCGACGTGAAGCGCGACGGAAACGGAATCCCGCAGATCTACGCCGAGTCCGATGCCGACCTCTTCATGGCACAGGGCTACGTCCAGGCGCAGGACCGCTTCTGGGAGATGGACGTACGTCGTCACATGACCTCCGGGCGGCTCTCCGAGATGTTCGGCAAGAGCCAGGTCAAGACCGATGAGTTCCTGCGCACGCTCGGCTGGCACCGGGTGGCGAAGAAGGAGTACGACTCCAAGCTCTCGCCGGAGACGAAGAAGTACCTCCAGGCGTACGCCAAGGGAGTCAACGCCTACCTCGACGGCAAGGACGGCAAGGACATCTCCGTCGAGTACGCGGCGCTCGGCTTCAAGAACGACTACAAGCCTCAGGAGTGGAGCCCCGTCGACTCCGTGGCCTGGCTCAAGGCCATGGCCTGGGACCTGCGCGGCAACATGCAGGACGAGATCGACCGCTCCCTGATGACGAGCCGCCTCGGTCCGTCGCAGATCAAGGACCTGTACCCGGAGTACCCGTACAAGCGGAACAAGCCCATCGTCCGGGAGGGCGCCTACAGCAGCGCCACCGAGGAGTACGACCCGAAGGGCACCAGCAGCGGCACGGGTGCCCAGACGGGGGCTGGTGGGACCGCTGGTACCGGGACGGGAACAGGAACTGGCACCGGGACTGGCGCTGGGACCGGCACCGGCACCGGCACCGGGACTGGGACCGGCACCGGCGGTACCGCGGGTACGGGTATCGCGGGCGGCACCCAGTCGACCGAGGGCATGACCTCGCAGCTCTCGGGTCTCTCCGGCGCCCTGGACGAGGTCCCCTCTATCCTCGGCCCGAACGGCAACGGCATCGGCTCGAACTCGTGGGTCGTCTCCGGAGAGCACACCATCACCGGCAAGCCGCTCCTCGCCAACGACCCGCACCTGGCGCCGCAGCTGCCCTCCGTCTGGTACCAGATGGGCCTGCACTGCCGGTCGGTCTCCGAAAAGTGCCAGTACGACGTCTCCGGTTACACCTTCTCCGGCATGCCGGGCGTGGTCATCGGCCACAACAAGGACATCGCCTGGGGCATGACGAACCTCGGCGCCGACGTGACGGACCTCTACCTGGAGAAGTTCACCGGGGACGGTTACCTGTCCGGCGACAAGGTCGTGCCGTTCACCTCGCGCGAGGAGACCATCAAGGTCGCGGGCGGCAACTCGAAGAAGATCACGGTCCGGGAGACCGACAACGGCCCGCTCATCTCCGACCGCGACGACGAACTCGTCAAGGTCGGCAAGAAGGCCCACGTCGACACCGCGGCCCCCGACCGGGGCGACGGCTACGGAGTGGCGCTGCGCTGGACCGCGCTGAGCCCCGGCAAGTCCATGGACGCCGTCTTCGACCTCAACCGGGCCAAGAACTTCAAGCAGTTCCGCAAGGCGGCGGGCTCCTTCGAGGTGCCTTCCCAGAACCTGATCTACGCCGACACCAAGGGCAACATCGGCTACCAGGCGCCGGGCAAGATCCCCACCCGCGGCAAGGGCGACGGCTCGCTCCCGGCGCCGGGCTGGGACCCCGACTACCGCTGGACGGGGTACATCCCGCAGGACGCGCTGCCGTACGAGTACAACCCCAAGCGCGGCTACATCGTCACCGCCAACCAGGCCGTGGTCGACCAGGCCAAGTACCCGTACAAGCTCACCTCGGACTGGGGCTACGGAGCGCGCAGCCAGCGGATCGACGACCTCATCCAGTCGAAGATCAAGAACGGTGGCAAGATCTCCACCGAGGACATGCGCCTCATGCAGATGGACAACAGCAGCGAGATCGCCAAGCTGCTCGTGCCCAAGCTGCTGAAGATCGACATCAAGGACAAGTACGTCCGCGAGGCGCAGAAGCTCCTCGAGGGCTGGGACTACACCCAGGACGCCGACTCGGCGGCCGCCGCGTACTTCAACTCCGTCTGGCGCAACATCCTCAAGCTGGCCTTCGGCAACAAGCTCCCCAAGGAGCTGCGGGTGAAGGGACAGTGCCTGAACGTCGAGCCGGCCGACAACACCGGCCCGGCCGACGAGGGCACGAAGGTGCGCGAGTGCGGTGAGCGCGAAGCCGACCTGGCCCAGCCGGACGGCGGCGACCGCTACTACGAAGTGGTCCGCAAGATCATCGACGACGAGACCAACGCCTGGTGGAAGGCGCCGGCGACCCGCACCGACAAGGAGACCAAGAACCGCGACCAGCTGTTCAAGCGGGCCCTTGAGGACGCGCGCTGGGACCTGACGGCCAAGCTCGGCAAGGACGTCGACACGTGGAGCTGGGGCCGTCTGCACCGCCTCACGCTGAAGAACCAGACGCTCGGCACCGACGGACCCGGCTGGGTGCAGTTCGTGCTCAACCGCGGCCCGTGGAACCTCGGCGGCGGCGAGGCCGCGGTCAACGCGACCGGCTGGAACGCGGCGGGCGGCTACGGAGTGGTCTGGGTGCCGTCGATGCGGATGGTGGTGAACCTCAAGGACCTGGACAAGTCCAAGTGGATCAACCTCACCGGCGCTTCGGGACACGCCTACAACGACCACTACACCGACCAGACGGACAAGTGGGCCAAGGGCGAGCTCCTTCCGTGGTCCTACACGGACAAGGCGGTCGAGGACAGCACGAGCGACAAGCTGGTGCTGCGCCCCTGACGGCCGCTCACGGCACGCACTGAAAGGGCCCGCCACGCGCGCGTGGAGGGCCCTTTCGGGGTCCCGGAGAGCCCCGAGGGGTCAGCGGAAGCGGCGCACGCCGGAGGGTGTCACGACGGCGTGCACCGGCTGGTCGTGTGCCTCTTCGGGGAGGTACGGCACCACTTCGGAGTCGTACAGGAGCACCACGAGGACGGGGTGGGCGCCCGCGCGCTCCAGGCGGGCCAGGACCCGGTCGTACGAGCCGCCGCCGCGCCCGAGCCGCATGCCGCGCGCGTCGACGGCGAGCCCCGGCAGCAGCACGGCGTCCGCCGCGAGGACGGCGTCGGGCCCAAGAGGCGTCCCCGAGGGCTCCAACAGCTCGATCTTCCCCTGGTGTTGCACGCGGACGAGCGAGCCCGCCCCGTCGTACGCGCTCCAGTCGAGGTCGTTGTCCGCGAGCAGCACCGGCAGCAGGACGCGGATCCCGCGCGCGTGCAGGGCGTCGAGCAGGGCGCGCGTGCCGGGCTCGCTCCCCACGGAGACGTACGCCGCGACGGTGCGCGCTTCGGCGAGTTCCGGCAGTTCCAGTGCGCGGTCGGCGAGAACCGCGGCCGCCTTCTGCGCGTCATCCTCAGTCAACGCGCTTCTCACCGCGAGGAAGCCTCGTCGCAACATGCGCTTGGTTGGCTGGCCACCGGCCTCGGCACCGCTGTCGGCATCGCTGCTGGCGCCGCTGCCGGTACCGCCGTCGGTGCCGCTGGTTCCACTGGTTCCGCTCATGGGGATCTCGCAATTCCTTCCTGGTGGGCGCATATGCCGCCGACTTATCCGGATCCACAGATTCCGCACATACGCACCGGATATGGTGGCGCCATGACTGAGTCTCACCCCCCCCACGCCCGGATCACCAAGGCGGTCATCCCTGCCGCGGGTCTCGGCACGCGCTTCCTGCCGGCCACCAAGGCGACCCCCAAGGAGATGCTGCCGGTCGTCGACAAGCCGGCGATCCAGTACGTGGTCGAGGAGGCCGTGTCCGCGGGTCTCGACGACGTCCTCATGATCACGGGTCGCAACAAGCGCCCGCTGGAGGACCACTTCGACCGCAACTACGAACTGGAGTCGGCCCTCCTGAAGAAGGGCGACGAGGCCCGCCTCGCCAAGGTCCAGGAGTCCAGCGACCTCGCGACGATGCACTACGTACGCCAGGGCGACCCCAAGGGGCTCGGTCACGCCGTCCTGTGCGCCGCGCCGCACGTCGGACACGAGCCGTTCGCCGTACTCCTCGGCGACGACCTCATCGACCCGCGCGACCCCCTCCTGGCCCGCATGGTCGAGATCCAGGAGCGGCACGGCGGCAGCGTCATCGCCCTCATGGAGGTGGCCCCCGAGCAGATCCACCTCTACGGCTGCGCGGCGGTCGACGCCACCGAGGATGGCGACGTCGTCAAGGTCACGGGACTGGTCGAGAAGCCCGACGCGGCCGACGCCCCGTCGAACTACGCGATCATCGGCCGCTATGTCCTGGACCCGCACATCTTCGACATACTGCGCAAGACCGAGCCGGGCCGCGGCGGCGAGATCCAGCTCACCGACGCACTGCAGCAGCTCGCCGCGGACGAGAAGATCGGCGGCCCGGTGCACGGCGTCGTCTTCAAGGGCCGCCGCTATGACACCGGTGACCGTGGCGACTATCTGCGTGCCATTGTCAGACTCGCGTGCGAACGTGAAGATCTGGGCCCGGACTTCCAGGCCTGGCTCCGCAGTTACGTCACCGAGGAGATGTAGCACTTTGAGCAGCAGCACGACGACACCGATCACCGCCCAGGACCACTTCTGGTCGGTGGACGAGCATCTGGACGACATCCTCGAGACCGTCCGCCCGCTCGAACCGATCGAGCTCCAACTCCTCGACGCCCAGGGCTGCGTCCTGGTCGAGGACGTCACGGTGCCCGTCTCGCTGCCGCCCTTCGACAACAGCTCCATGGACGGGTACGCGGTGCGGGTCGCCGATGTCGACGGCGCGAGCGAGGAGTTCCCCGCCGTCCTCACCGTCATCGGCGACGTGGCCGCGGGCGCGGGCGCGCAGCCCACCGTCGGCGCGGGCCAGGCGGCCCGCATCATGACCGGCGCCCCGCTGCCGCCCGGCGCCGAGGCCATCGTCCCCGTGGAGTGGACCGACGGCGGCCTGGGCGAGGGCCCCGTCTCCGGAATGCGGGCCCACAGCGCCTCCCCCGAGGGAGCCTCCGGCGAGGTCCGTGTGCACCGCCCCGCAGAGGCCCGCGCGCACGTCCGCGCGCGGGGCAGCGACGTCCAGACCGGCGACCGCGCCCTGACCGCGGGCACCGTCCTCGACCCCCCGCAGATCGCCCTGCTCGCCGCCATCGGGCGCGGCACGGTGAAGGTGCGCCCCCGCCCCCGCGTGGTCGTCATGTCCACCGGCAGCGAACTGATCCAGCCCGGCGAGCAGTTGGCCGAGGGCCAGATCTACGACTCCAACAGCTTCGCCCTCACCGCCGCCGCCCGCGACGCCGGAGCCATCGCCTACCGCGTGGGCGCGGTCGCCGACGACGCGGAGACGCTGCGCTCCACCATCGAGGACCAGCTGATCCGCGCCGACCTCATCGTCACCACGGGCGGCGTGAGCGTCGGCGCGTACGACGTCGTGAAGGAGGCGCTGTCCTCCATCGGCGACCCGGAGGACGAGGACGGCATGGGCGCGGGCAGCGGCGTGGAGTTCCGCAAGCTCGCCATGCAGCCGGGCAAGCCGCAGGGCTTCGGCTCCATCGGCCCCGACCACACCCCGCTGCTCGCCCTTCCGGGCAACCCCGTCTCCTCGTACGTCTCCTTCGAGCTCTTCGTGCGCCCCGCGATCCGCACGCTCATGGGGCTGCCCACGGTCCACCGGCCCACCGCGCGCGCGGAGCTCCTCGCGGACAAGGCGCTGCGCTCGCCGTCGGGGCGCCGTCAGTTCCTGCGGGGGAGGTACGACGCGGAGGCGGGCCGCGTGACGCCCGTCGGCGGTTCCGGCTCGCATCTGATCGCCGCCCTCGCGCACGCGGACGCGCTGATCGTCATCCCCGAGGATGACACCTCGGTGGAGCCGGGCGCCGAGGTCGAGGTGGTCCTGCTCGGCTGAGGGGGCCGCCCGCGCGGTACCGTGTCGCGCACAACAGGCCCGCGCGCCGCACCGCGCGGAGCCCGGACCGGGAGCGCCAAGCACATGACCGCGATTTCCCGGGGGGACACCCCCGGAGCCCCTGAGCAGCAGCGACTGACCCACATCGACGAGGCGGGCGCGGCCCGCATGGTCGACGTGTCGGCCAAGGACGTGACCGCCCGCACCGCCCGCGCCAGCGGCCGCGTACGGGTCTCGCCCCGCGTGATCGAACTGCTGCGCGGCGAGGGCGTACCCAAGGGCGACGCCCTGGCCACCGCGCGGATCGCGGGAATCATGGGCGCCAAGCGCACCCCTGACCTCATCCCGCTCTGCCACCCGCTGGCCGTCTCCGGAGTCAAGCTCGACCTCTCGGTGGCGGACGACGCCGTCGAGATCCTCGCCACCGTGAAGACCACCGACCGCACGGGCGTCGAGATGGAGGCGCTCACCGCGGTGAGTGTCGCCGCCCTCACGGTCGTCGACATGGTCAAGGCCGTCGACAAGGGCGCCGTCATCACCGACGTACGCGTCGAGGAGAAGACCGGCGGTAAGTCGGGGACGTGGAGCCGCGAAGGAGCCGGGGCGTGAGCAGGGGCGACGGGCACGCGCGCGTGGAGCACGATTCGGCACCCGGACCGGACGAGGTCCCGGGCCGCACGGCAGGGCGCGAGCCGGGCGAGGCGCGGGGTGAAGAGGCACGGGGTGAAGGGGAGCGGCAGGCGCTGGACGCGTCCGCGGGCGGCGCCCGGCTCGCGCCGTACAGCGCGCTCGTGGTGACCGCTTCCAACCGTGCCGCCGCCGGTGTCTACGCGGACAAGGGCGGCCCGATCCTCGCCGAAGGGCTGGCCGCGCTCGGTTTCGCCGTCGACGGGCCGCAGGTCGTGCCGGACGGCGATCCGGTCGGGGCCGCCCTGCGCGCGGGCGTCGACGCCGGCTACGACGTCATCCTCACCACCGGCGGCACCGGCATCTCGCCCACCGACCGCACCCCGGACGTCACCCGTCGTGTCATCGACCACGAGGTGCCGGGCATCGGGGAGGCGATCCGCGCGTACGGCAGGGACAAGGTCCCCACCGCCGTCCTGTCGCGCGGACTCGCCGGGGTGGCGGGCCGGACGCTGATCGTGAACCTGCCGGGCTCCACGGGAGGTGTACGCGACGGTCTCGCCGTCCTGGAGCCGTTGCTGCGGCACGCGGTCGACCAGCTGCGCGGCGGCGATCATCCCGCCCCTCCAGGGGGTGCGAGCTGAACAGCCCTTCCTGGCCCGTCGAACTGACGGACGGCGACGTCGTCCTCCGTCCGATAAAGCTGCGTGACCAGCGGGCCTGGCGTGAGGTCAACCGGCGCAACCGGGACTGGCTGCGCCCCTGGGAGGCCACGATCCCGCCGCCCACTCCCAGCGGCCCGATCGTGCACCGTCCCACGTACCGTCAGATGGTCCGCCATCTGCGCGCGGAGGCCGGCGCGGGCCGGATGCTGCCGTTCGTCATCGAGTACCAGGGCCGCCTCGTCGGGCAGTTGACGGTCGCCGGGATCACCTGGGGATCGATGTGCTCGGGCCATGTCGGCTACTGGGTCGACGAGTCCGTCGCGGGCCGCGGGGTCATGCCGACCGCCGTCGCGCTCGCCGTCGACCACTGCTTCCGCTCGGTCGGACTGCACCGTATCGAGGTGTGTATTCGCCCCGAGAACACGCCGAGCCGTCGGGTCGTGGAGAAACTCGGATTCCGCGAGGAGGGGCTTCGGCCGCGCTATCTCCACATCGACGGTGCGTGGCGCGATCATCTCGTCTTCGCGCTGACGACCGAAGAGGTACCGGAAGGGTTGTTGCGCCGCTGGCACCAGGCGCGACCTCGGAACACGGCGTAGAGCTGTTCCTGACCCGCATAAATGAAATGTGTGTTCGAAATTGATCGCCGATCGACCGTCCGAGACGGGTATGAGTCTTGTCTCAGGCATTAATTTCACGCTGACGGCGGCCTGTTGATCGCATCAGTCGCAAAAAAAGTTCGAGATATCAGCCAGATCGTGCGACACACCGACTCAATTGGCAGATGGCCTCACGGAAACCCCTCTACCGTGTGAGCGTGAGCAGCAGCGGCCTCATCTACGCAGTCATCGTCGGGGCCTGGGCCGCCTACTTGGTGCCGATGTGGCTCCGTAGGCAGGACGAGCTGAACGAAGCCCGTCCGACGGAACGCTTCAGCACCGCCATCCGGCTGCTGTCCGGACGGGCGGGCATGGAGCGCCGATACGCCAAGGACCTGCAAACGCGCTCGCCCGAGGAGGGGGAGTCGCGCGACGACGCGGACGGCATCACCGGCTCGGTGGACGTCCGGTCCTTCGCCGCGCCTCCATCCGATACGGGAGAGCACGGCACGGACCGGGCGGACTCCCAGGAGGAGCGGGCGCAGCCTCCCGCGGAGCGGGCCGAACCCGTGGCCCGACCGCAGGCGCGCCCCGAGCGCGAACCCGAACGCGCACGCGAACCCGAACGCGCACGCGAACGCGAATCCGAACCCGCACGCGAATCCGTCCCGGCCCCCCGGGCCAAGGCGCCGGTCAGGGCGACGCCCGCGCAGCGCGCCGCACGCGCCGCATCGGCGGAGGCCGCCGCGCGCGCCCGGCGCACGAAGGTCCTCGCCAGGCGCCGGCGTACGACGATGCTCCTCTTCCTCGCCTTCACGGTCGGCGCGGTCGTCGCCGGGGTCGGCGGGCTCGCCTTCCTGTGGGCGCCCACCGTGCCCGCAGTGCTGTTGAGCGCGTACATCGTCTATCTGCGCGGCCAGGAGCGGCGCCGCTTCACCTACACGATGGACCGGCGCAGGGCCGAGATGGCGGCGCAGCGGCTGCGCGAGCGGCAGCCGCGGCGCAGGCCCGCGAGCCCGGAGCCCCTCGCCGACGAGGCGGCGGAGGACGGCCCCGCGGTCGAGACGGAGACCGGCCTGTCCGCGCTCGCCGCGGACCGCCGCGCCCTCGTCGAGCAGACCGACCACGCCGAGTGGGTCGACCAGCAGCGCGAGCGGCAGCGCGGTCCCGGTCGCGGCGACAGCTGGGACCCGGTCCCGGTGCCGCTGCCGACGTACGTGACCGCGCCGGTCGCCCCGCGTGCCACCGGCAGCGTCGACCTGGGCTCGCCCGACGCCTGGAGCGCGGCGCGCTCCAGCACGGCGGAGCCGTCCGCAGAGCGCGTCGCCGAGCGCGCTGCGGAGCGCGTCGCCGACCGGGAGCGGCCGGCCGAGGCGCCGGGTGACATCGACGGGGCCGAGGGCGCCGACGCCGATGGCGGTCGCAGCGACAAGCGACGGGCGGCGTCCGCGCGGCGGGCTCGTGAGCGCGGCCGCACGCCGCTCTTCGACCAGTACGAGGACGGCGGCCGGCCGCGCGCGGCCAACGAGTGAAGCGTCGTGAGGCCGCCCTGGCTGACCAGCCAGGACCGGATTTCCGAGCACCCCGGTGGGGGTGCTAGAGTTTCACTCGTTGCAAGGGCCTGTGGCGCAGTCTGGTAGCGCACCTCGTTCGCATCGAGGGGGTCTGGGGTTCAAATCCCCACAGGTCCACTGCACATGAGATCCCGTCCAGTTCATCGAACTGGGCGGGATCTTTGCGTTGGGTCGTGCTGGGCCCCATGTGGTCCGCCCCACGTGTGCTTTGCATGGCTGTGGATACATTTGATCCATGTTGTCCCCTTTGAGGATTGCCGCTGTGTGCGGCGTCACGTTCGCCGCCCTCTCGGTGGGCGGGTGCGCCGAACCTCAGGGGCTGCGGGTGGAAGGGGCCGCGCTGCGGCCCTCCCGGGTGGCCGGGCCCGTCTATCTGGCCGACGTGACCGGGCGGCCGTTGCAGCAGCCGGCGTCGGTGGGGCTCACCGAGTCCGTGACGCTCACGGAGTTGAGCTGGCGGGACTGGGGCGGGCCGACCGCGCGGGCCACCGGGAAGCTGAGCGGCGCGTGGTGCGAGCCCGGCTGCGCGAAGAAGCCGTACGACGCGACGCTGACCCTCAGCGGTCTGGAGCGGCAGGACTACGTGGCGTCCTACCGGCGGGCCACCGTCGAGCCGAAGACGCCGGGGGAACTTCCCTCCGCCGCGGTGAACGTGCAGTTCCAGGGGATCCGCCTGTCGGTCCCGGATCTCTGAGGCGCGGGGAACGGCATGGGGCTGCGTACCAAGATCGGCATCGCCATCGCGGGCACCGCCGCGCTGGTGTCCGTCGTGATGGGGCTCCTCGTGCACCACCGCACCGTCGAGGCGCAGTACGCAGGCGCGCGCAGCCAGATCGGCGACCGGCTGCGGACCGCCGTGCAGGACCACGCGGCCGGGATCGACGGGGACCGTACCCTCATCGACCCCGCCGATCTGCCGGGGCCGCTCGCCGGGGCCGTGGCGAACGGGCGGTGGGGCGTCTACCTGGACCGGAAGGGGCGGGTGCCGCAGCTGTGGGCGGCGAGCAAGTACGACAGGGAGGTCGTCGCGCTGAAGCGGCCCTACGACAGGGAGACGGAGACCGTCCGTGACCTGGACCGGGTGCTGTGGATCTCCGGAGGGTTCGGGACCGCGCTGGCCTGTGTGGCGGGGCTGCTCGTCGCCACGCGGCTCGGTCACCGGTTGCGGGCCAAGGCGGGGGCGGCGCAGCGCATCGCGGAGGGAGATCTGACGGCGCGGCTCCCGCTGCGCGGCAAGGACGAGATCACCCGGCTCGCGGCCGCGGTGAACACCATGGCCGACGCGCTCGCGGCGCGGCTGCAGGCCGAGCGCGAGGTGACGGCGAACATCGCGCACGAGCTGCGGACGCCGGTGGCCGGCATGGTCACGGCGGCCGGACTGCTGCCGCCGGGACGCCCCTCCGAGCTGGTGCGCGAGGCCGCGCAGCGGCTGCGGGAACTGGTCGACGACGTCATCGAGGTGGCGCGGCTCGACGGGGCGGGCGAGCAGGTCGCGGCCGAGGTGTGCGGGCTGGGGGAGTTGGTCCGCGGGTCGGCCGCGGCGGGGGCCGCGGGGGCGGCCGGTGTGACGGTGGACGTGGTGCGGGACGTGGAGGTGGTGACCGACCCCAGGCGGGTGGAGCGGGTGGTCGCCAACCTGGTCAGCAACGCGTTGCGGCACGGAGCGGCGCCGGTGACGGTCGAGGTCGACGCCGGGGTGGTGCGGGTGCGGGACGCCGGGGGCGGGTTTCCGGAGTCCCTGCTGTCCGGCGGGCCGCAGCGGTTCCGGAGTGGGTGCGGAGAGAAGGGAGTGGGGCTCGGACTCGGACTGACGATCGCGCAGGGCCAGGCCCGGACGCTGAAGGCCGGACTGCGGTTCAGCAATCCGGCGGGGGGCGGCGCGCTGGCCGAGTTCGATCTGCGGTCGGCTGTGCGGGGCTAGGCCCTGTCGTCAAACTCGCGTCTGCCTCGCGGCGTCTGGCACGCACGCTCGCCGCGTTGTCGGGCTCATCCCGGTACGCCCAGTACCGGGATGACCCTCCGCCTTGCGATCGCACGCACCAGACGCCGCGAGGCCGCCCTCCGGGCGAACGACGCGAGATTGACGACAGGGCCTAGGGGCGGCGGGTCCCGGCGAGGGCTACAGGGCCTTCGCGTAGCAGCGGCTCAGGTCGTCGAAGCGGTAGTGGCCGAACTTCGCCGGGGCGGGTATGTAGCCGCTGGAGGTGTAGAGCGTGATCGCCTCGGGCTGCTTCGTGCCGGTCTCCAGGACCATGCGGACGCGGCCCGCCGCCTTCGCGTCCGCCTCGAGCGCCGCGAGTATCCGGCGGGCGAGGCCGAGACCGCGGGCTTCGGGGGTGACGTACATCCGCTTCAGCTCGGCGTCGCCGTCCTGATACCCCTCGCCGTTCTCGTCCATGCGGCGCCAGCCGCCCGTCGCGAGGGCGGTGCCGTGCTCGTCGTACGCGATGAGGTAGAGCCCACGAGGCGGCTCGAACATGGTGGGGTCGAGGGGTGTGACGTCGCCCTCGTCGCCGTAGCGCTCCGCATATTCGAACTGGACGCGGTCGTTGAGCCGGACCGCGTCGGGGTGCGCGAAGGTGACGGCGCGCAGGTGGACGGGGGCGGCGGCACCGGCCGGAGCGGGTACGGGGGCGGCGGCACCGGCCGGGGCGGGCGCGGGGTCGGCGGCCTCGCGAGCTTGGATATCCATGCGCTCCATCGTACTTCTATGCGATACGGGTGGGAGTTCTGGCGTCCAGTGTGCCGGTATCGTGCCGGGATGCTCACTGTGACTTCCGTGAATGTGAACGGCCTGCGCGCCGCCGCCAAGAAGGGCTTCGTGGAGTGGCTCGCCGAGACCTCGGCCGACGTGCTGTGCCTGCAGGAGGTGCGCGCCGAGGAGAAGCAGCTGCCGGACGAGGTGCGGGCTCCCGAGGGCTGGCACGTCGTGCACGCGCCCGCCGCCGCGAAGGGCCGCGCGGGAGTCTCGCTGTACACGCGCCGTGAGCCGGACCGGGTGCGGGTCGGCTTCGGGTCGCAGGAGTTCGATGGCAGTGGCCGGTACGTCGAGGCCGATCTGCCGGGCGTCACCGTCGCCAGCCTGTATCTGCCCTCCGGCGAGGTCGGCACCGAGCGGCAGGACGAGAAGGTGCGGTTCATGGGGGAGTTCCTCGTGTACCTCAAGGAGCTCAAGGCGCGGGCCGCCGCCGAGGGGCGGCACGTCGTCGTCTGCGGCGACTGGAACATCGCCCACCAGGAGGCCGACCTCAAGAACTGGAAGGGCAACAAGAAGAACTCCGGCTTCCTGCCCGAGGAGCGCGCCTGGCTGGACGAGGTCTTCGAGGAGTACGAGGACGTCGTGCGCCGGCAGCACCCGGGCGTCGAGGGCCCCTACTCGTGGTGGTCCTACCGTGGGCGCGCCTTCGACAACGACACGGGCTGGCGCATCGACTACCACGTGGCGACGGAGGGGCTCGCCGGGCGCGCGGTGAAGGCGTACGTGGAGCGGGCCGCGAGCCACGCCGAGCGGTGGAGCGACCACGCGCCGGTGACGGTGGTCTACGACCTGTAGCCCGTCCCCGCCCGTCCCCGCCCGTCCCCCAACGGGGTGGTCGGCGGCGGGACACGGACACAAAGTCCGGCGGAGGGCTGTCCCGGGACCGGACGGCATGGCAGATTGCGGTCGCGCACCTGACCAACTGCCCAGGTTCCGGGGGGATTTCATGGCTGCCGTGCCATCGAGACGTGCCGTCGTGCTGGGTGCGGCGGGTGCCGGGATCGCGGTGGCGCTGCCCACCGCACGGGCGTTCGGGACGGGCGGTGGTGGCGGGGTTCCCGCCGGGACACCGCCCGTTCTGCTGACCGAGCAGGCGAGCAGGCGGATCCTCGTGCTCGACCCGCGGCGCCGGGTCTGGGACCCGGCTGTCGACCCGTCCGCCGTGTGCTGGGAGTTCTCGCCGCTCGGCGACCCGCGCTACAGGGACCTGGACCCGGACATGAGCTGGGTGTACCCGTGCGAGGCGAAGGTGCGGCTGCACCGGCGGCGCACGTACGTCCTGACCACGGCGTCGTTCGGCTTCGTGGCCGTCGTCGAGCACCCGACGGGCCGGCGGTACTGGGGCACGGCCATCGGGCCCGGCGACGATCTGTTCAATCCGCACAGCGCGGAGCTGCTGCCCGACGGCAATGTGGCCGTCGCGTGCAGCACCGGCGCGCGGGTGCGGCTGTACGCCGCGTCGCGGGGGCCGCGGTCCGCGCGGTACACGGAGGCGGAGCTCAAGGGCGCGCACGCGCTGCACTGGGACGCCGCGCGCGAGGTGCTGTGGGCCCTCGGCGACGACGAGTTGGTGACGTACGCGGTGGGCGGCAAGGCCGCGCGGCCCACGCTGACGCGGCTGTCCGCGGTGGGGCTTCCGGTCGGCGCGCCGGGGAGGACGCCGGGCGGGCACGACTTGTTCCCGGTCGCCGGGCGGCCGGGAAGGCTGTGGGTGACGACGGGTGCGGCGGTGTTCCAGTACGAGACGCGGAGCGGGGAGTTCGTGCGGGACTTCGCCGGGTACGAGACGATCTCGCGGAAGTCGGTGAAGGCCGTCGGGGACGACCCGCGCACCGGGCAGGTCGTGACCACCGTGCCGGAGAGCGGGCTCGGCGAGACCTGGTGGACCACGACGGTGAGCGTGCACCGGCCGGAGAGTTCCTACAAGTACGTCAACGGCGGCATCTACAAGGCGCGTTGGTGGCTCCCTCGCTGAACTCCTGTGGTTTCAGCTCTGCTTGAGGCGGCGGTCCAGGGCCATCGAGAGTTCCGCCTCCACCACGCTCTTGGCGAGCGGGCGCAGCTGGTCGATGTCCACCTCCGCGGTGTCGGGGACGTGGGCGCGCATGACCGTGATGAACAGCTCCGCCAGTGAGTCGGCGTGTTCGCGCACGCGCTGGCCCGCTTCGAGGACCGCGGCCAGCGGAACTCCCTTGCGCACCAGGGTGGATGAGGCCTCCAGGAGGCGGCGGCTGATGTGGACCAGCTCGTCGCCGTCGGTGCCGAGATAGCCGAGGTCGAGGGCGGCGACGAGGTTCTCGGGGGTGACCTCGCCCGCGAAGTGGTCGGCGAGTTCCTCGGGGGTGAGGCGGACCGGCTGCTCCTCGGTCGGCTCGCCGAGGCCGAGGAGTTCGCCGACGTCGCGGCCCTTCTCGAAGGCGTCGGCGAGCTCGGCGATGCCGTTCAGGGTGTGGCCGCGTTCCAGGAGGGCGGCGATGGTGCGCAGTCTGGCCAGGTGGTGCTCGTCGTACCAGGCGATGCGGCCCTCGCGGCGCGGCGGCGGGATCAGGCCGCGCTCGCGGTAGAAGCGCACGGTGCGCACGGTGATGCCGGCCTCCTGCGCCAGCTCCGCCATGCGGTACTCCCTGACGCCACCACCCGTACCGACGCCACCACCGCTACCGACGCCACCACCGCCGTCGTCGTCCGCGGGTCGCTCTGCTTGGTCTGCCACGCCAGAAGCCTATGTTGTACCGCCGGTAACTTTCCTGGCTCCCACCCCTACCCATCAGTACGCGGGTGTTCTACTCTCCGAATTGCGCCAGTGGTTACTGGCAGAGTCGTGTACTTCGGGAGGCGGCGGCATGGCCGAGCGCGAGCGGAGCCCTGAGCAGGGGCGCGAGCACGAGCACGTACGGGTGGCGGTGATCGGATCCGGGTTCGGTGGTCTCGGGGCCGCCGTGCGGCTGCGCCGCGAGGGCATCACCGACTTCGTCGTCCTGGAACGGGCCGGCGCGGTGGGCGGCACCTGGCGGGACAACAGCTATCCGGGCTGCGCCTGCGACGTGCCCTCGCACCTGTACTCCTTCTCCTTCGCGCCCAACCCGGACTGGCCGCGCACCTTCTCGGGCCAGGAGCGCATCCGCGAGTACCTGGAGCACGTGGCCGACACCTTTCGGCTGCGCCCGCACATCCGCCTCGACACCGAGGTGAAGCTGATGCGCTGGGACGCCGGGCAGCTGCGCTGGGAGATCGAGACCAGCAAGGGCACCCTCACCGCCGACGTCGTCGTCTCCGCCACCGGGCCGCTCTCCGACCCCAAGACCCCGGACATCCCCGGCATCGACACCTTCCCCGGCAAGGTCTTCCACTCCGCCCGCTGGGACCACGACTACGACCTGAGCGGCAAGCGCGTCGCGATGATCGGCACCGGCGCCTCGGCCATCCAGATCGTCCCCGAGATACAGAAGAAGGTCGGCAGGCTCACCCTCTTCCAGCGCACGCCCCCCTGGGTGATGCCGCGCGCGGACCGGGCCATCACCGGCGTGGAGCGCTGGCTGCACAAGCAGCTGCCGTTCACCACGCAGGCCAGGCGCGGACTCCTGTGGGGCATCCGGGAGTTGCAGGTCCAGGCGTTCACCAAGCGGCCCAACGAGCTCGGCATGGTCGAGCAGATCGCCAAGCGGAACATGTACCGGGCGATCAAGGACCCGGTGCTGCGGGCCAAGCTGACGCCCACGTACCGCATCGGCTGCAAGCGCATCCTGCTCTCCAACTCCTACTACCCGGCGCTGGCCAAGCCCAATGTGGACGTCGTCGCGAGCGGTCTGGCCGAGGTGCGGGGCAACACCGTCGTCGCCGCCGACGGCACGGAGACCGAGGTCGACGCGATCATCTTCGGCACCGGGTTCCACGTGACGGACATGCCGATCGCCGACCGGGTCGTCGGTGAGGAGGGGCTCACGCTCATGGAGACCTGGAAGGACGGCATGAACGCGCTGCGCGGCGCGACCGCCGCCGGGTTCCCCAACTGGATGACGATCATCGGCCCGAACACCGGGCTCGGCAACTCCTCCATGATCCTCATGATCGAGTCCCAGCTGAACTACATGGCGGACTACCTGCGGCAGTTGAACGTGCTCGGCGGCAGCGCCGCGCTCGCGGCCAGGCCGGACGCCGTACGCGTCTGGAACGACCGGGTGCAGGAGCGGATGAAGCGCACGGTGTGGAACACCGGCGGCTGCAACAGCTGGTACCTCGACAAGAACGGCGTCAACACCACCGTGTGGCCCGGCACGACCACCGAGTTCCGGGCGGCGACCCGCCGGGTCGACCTCTCCGAGTACGAGGTGCTGCGGCCTCCGAAGCCGCTGGAGGCCGTGTCCGGCTCCGGTGCGAAGAAGAAGCCCGGGACCAAGAAGGTCGAGGCCGGGGCATGAGCCGACCGACCCATGTGACCAGCGGGCCCTACGCGCCGCCCGTCGCCAGCCGGGAACTCACCGCGGTCTCCGCCGACGGTGCCCGCGTCCACGTCGAGGTGCACGGCCCCGAGGGCGCGCCCGCCGTCGTGCTCACCCACGGCTGGACCTGCTCGCCCGCCTTCTGGGCCGCGCAGATACGGGCGCTCGCCGTCGACCGCCGGGTCATCGCGTACGACCAGCGTGGGCACGGGCGCAGCGCGGCACCGTCGGGAGCCGAGGGCTACAGCACGCAGGCGCTCGCCGACGATCTCGAGGCGGTCCTCGCGGCGACGCTCGCGCCGGGCGAGCAGGCCGTGCTCGTGGGGCACTCCATGGGCGGCATGACGATCATGGCCGCGGGCGGCCGGGACCGGGTGCGCGAGCACACCGCCGCGGTCCTGCTCTGCAGTACGGGGAGTTCGGCGCTGGTCGCCGAGTCGACGGTGGTGCCGCTGCTGCGGGCAGGGCGGGTGCGGACCCGGATCACCCGCTCGGTGCTCGGCTCGCGCGCGCCGCTCGGGCCCGTGACGCCGCTGGCCAGACGCATCCTCAAGTACGCGACGATGGGCCCCGGCGCCGCGCCCGAGCGGGTCGACGCGTGCGCCCGGATCGTGCACGCCTGCCCGAGGATCGTGCGCCACGGCTGGTCGCATGTCCTCGAATCGCTCCAACTGGACGTCGAGGTGGGCGCGTTGCGGGCGCCCACCGCCGTCATCGCCGGGACGGCCGACCGGCTGACCCCCGTCGTGCACGCGCGGCGGATCGCGGCCGCGCTGCCGAACGGCGTGGGCCTCACCGAACTGGCCGGCGTCGGGCACATGACGCCCATCGAGGCGCCGGAGGCCGTCACCGCCCGGATCAACGAACTCGTCGCAACGTACGTACAGGTCAAGGAGGGCGCATGAACAGGGTCAGCCTGGAAGGGCAGGTCGCGGTCGTCACCGGCGCGGCGCGCGGAGTCGGTGAGCTGCTCGCCCGCAAGCTGTCGGCGCGCGGCGCGAAGGTCGCCCTCGTCGGCCTGGAGCCGGACGAGCTGAAGCTGGTGTCGGAGCGGCTGCACACCGAGTCCGCGCACTGGCACGCGGACGTCACCGACCACGTGGCGATGGCGCGGGTCGCCCAGGAGGTCAAGGAGCACTTCGGCAAGGTCGACATCGTCGTCGCCAACGCGGGTGTGGCCAGCGGCGGGCCCTTCCTGGAGTCCGACCCGGACGCCTGGCGCCGCGTCATCGAGGTCAACCTCATCGGCAGCGCGGTGACGGGCCGGGCCTTCCTGCCCGTCCTGATGGAGAGCCGCGGCTATCTGCTGCAGATCGCCTCGCTCGCCGCGATCACCCCGGCGCCGATGATGACGGCGTACTGCGCGTCGAAGTCGGGCGTCGAGGCGTACGCGCACGCGCTGCGGGCCGAGGTCGGCTACAAGGGCGTCAAGGTCGGCGTCGGCTATCTGTCCTGGACCGACACGGACATGGTGCGGGGCGCGGACCAGGACGACGTGATGCGGGAGCTGCGCTCCAGGCTGCCGTGGCCGTCCAACAAGACGTATCCGCTGGGTCCGGCGGTCGACCGGATCGTCGCGGGCATCGAGCGGCGCTCCAGCCATGTGTACGCGCAGTGGTGGCTGCGGGGCATGCAGGGCATCCGCGGCTATCTCCCGGGCGTCATCGGCGCGGTGGGCCAGCGGGAGATGCGGCGCTTCGAGCCGCGGCTCGGCACCGTCTCGACGGGTCTGGTCGGCGCGGGCGGTTCCGCGGACGAACGGGCGCGGTCCGGCGCCTGACGCCACCGGACGCGCAGCACGGGTCCGACGCCACCGGACGCGCAGCACGGCAAGAGGCCCGCCCGGCGTCCCGGGGGGCCTCTTGGTGTTCACGCTCCGCGCGGCGTCAGGCGTCGTAGTCCTGGTCGAACTTGTCCTGCTGCTCCTGAGCGGCGTCCTGCGCCTCGTCGGGAGCCTGCGAGGCGCGGTCACGTGCCTCGTCGCCCTTGTCGCCCACGGCGCTCTTGGCCTTGCCGGCGAGGTCGTTGGCCTTGTCCTGGAACTGGTCCTTGATGCCCATGCGTTTCACTCCCGTAGTGGGTGGGGGGATGGGGCCTCGACCAGATTTACACGGGCGGACATTCTGTGCATTTCGATCATGGGGAGGGTTTCAGGAGCGCGGCGGGAGCGGTGGACGGCGGCGGTCCGGGACGTCCGAGTGGCCCGGGGCCGAGGCCGCCGGATTCTGCTCCAGGAGGTCGAGCGCCAGCTGCACCGCGTCGTCGAGCTGGGCGTGCCGCCCCTCCGCCCAGTCCAGCGGCGTCCGCAGGATGTCCAGGTCCGGGGCGACGCCGTGGTTCTCCACGCTCCAGCCGTACGCGTCGAACCAGCCCGCGTTCATCGGCACCGTGATCACCGTGCCGTCGCCGAGCCGGTGCCGCCCGGTCATGCCGACCACGCCGCCCCAGGTGCGCTGGCCGATGACGGGACCGAGCCCGAGCAGCTTGAAGGCGGCCGTGATCATGTCGCCGTCCGAGGACGTCGCCTCGTCCGCGAGGGCCACCACCGGGCCGCGGGGCGCGTTCGACGCGTACGAGACGGGCTCGGCGTTGCGCGTCAGGTCCCAGCCGATGATCTTGCGTGTCAGCTTCTCGATGACGAGTTCGCTGATATGGCCGCCCGCGTTGCCGCGCACGTCCACGATCAGGGCGGGCCGGTCCACCTCAAGGCGCAGGTCCCGGTTGAACTGGGCCCAGCCCGAACCGCCCATGTCGGGGATGTGCAGATAGCCGCACTTGCCGCCGCTCAACTGCCGTACGACCTCACGGCGTTTGGCCACCCAGTCCTGATAGCGCAGGGGGCGTTCGTTGATGAGGGGGACGATCGCGACCCGGCGGGGGCGGCCGTCGCGCTCCGCGGCGCGGAAGGTGAGCTCGACCGTCGTGCCGCCCGCCGCCGAGAGGAGGGGGTAGGGGCCGGTGACCGGGTCGACCGGGCGGCCGTCGATGTGCGTGAGGATCGCGCCCTCCCGGATGCCCGCTCCGGCCAGCGGTGAGCGGGCCTTGGAGTCGGAGGAGTCGCCGGGCAGGATCCGTTTGACCATCCAGCCCTCGTCCCGGTGCACGAGGTTGGCGCCGAGCAGGCCCATGGCGCGCTGGTAGTGCGGCGGGCCCTCGTTGCGGCGGGCCGCGGAGACGTACGCGTGGGAGGTGCCCAGCTCGCCGAGTACCTCGCGCAGCAGGTCCGCGAACTCGTCGGGGGACGCGACGCGTTCGACAAGCGGCCGGTACTGGGCGAGCACCGCGTCCCAGTCGATGCCGCACATCCCCGGGTCCCAGAAGTAGGCGCGGATGATCCGGCCCGCCTCGTCGTACGACTGGCGCCACTCGGCGGCCGGGTCGACCTCGTGCAGGATGCGGCGCAGGTCGATCCAGACGGTCGTGTCGCCGTCGCCCACCTCCGTGGAGGGCACGGCGCTCAGGTCGCCCTCGTCGACGACCACGAGCCGGGTGCCGTCGCCGCTCAGCGCGAACCAGTCGAGGTGGTCGACGAGTTGGGACTTCTTCGTCTTGGTGATGCTGAAGTGTTCGAGGGTGGGACGGCCCGAGGTGTCGGCCGGGTTGGCGAAGGTCTCGCCGAGCGCGCCCGAGATCGGCCAGCGCAGCCAGACCAGGCCGCCGCCGCTGACGGGCTGCAGCGCCGAGTACTTCGAGGCGGCGACCGGGAACGGCGTGACCCGCGCCTCCAGGCCCTCGACCTCCACCGTCGTGGTGCCGTAGCCCCCGCCGCCGTCGGCCGGGTCGAGGCCGCCCGCCGCCGGGCGCCCGTCGGGCAGCAGCGCGAAGGGGGACGGCGTCGCCGACGACAGCGGTACGAGGTAGGGGCGGCAGCCCAGCGGGAAGGACAGGTCGCCGGTGTGCACGTCGTAGACGGGGTCGAAGCCGCGCCAGGAGAGGAAGGCGAGGTAGCGGCCGTCGCGGGTGAAGACGGGGTTCTCGTCCTCGAAGCGGCCGTTGGTGACGTCGACGACCGTGCGCGCGAAGGGACCCTCGATGCGTGCCAGCTTGATCTGGCGCAGGGAGCGGCCGACGCCCGGGTGCGACCAGGTGAGCCACGTGCCGTCGGGGGAGAAGGCGAGGTCGCGGACGGGTCCGTTGACGGAGCGGATGAGTTCGGTGACGTCGCCGTCGGAGCTCTCGGGCTCGGTGAGGCTGTCGGGGTTGTCCGGGCCCGCGGATCCCTCCGGACTCCCTGCCCCGTCCGTCCCCGTGTCGTCGGCCGCCCCGTCGGACACCGTGATCAGGAGCAGCCGGCCGTCGTTCGAGGCGACGGCGAGGCGTTTGCCGTCGGGGTCGGCCACCAGCTCCTGGACACGGCCGAGCCGCCCGCTCGCGAGTCTGCGCGGCGCGCGGTCGCCGCTGGCCCGCGGCAGCGAGGCGATCTCGACGGCGTCCTCGCCCTCGGCGTCGGTGACGTAGGCGACCTGTCCGCTGGTGCCGAGCATCTCGGGGAGGCGGACCCGTACGCCCGGGGTGTCGGTGATGGTGCGGGCCGGGCCGTCCCGGTGGGTGAGCCAGTAGAGGGAGCCGCGTACGACGACGGCGCTGGCGCGGCCCGTCGTGTCCACACAGAGCGCGTCGAGGTGCTGCGCGGCCGGCACCTGGTAGACCCGCCGCCCGGCCCGCGGCCCGCCGAGCCGCACGTCGAGCCGGCGCGGCACGGAGCCCGCCGAGAGGTCGTCGACCAGCCAGATCTCGCCCGCGCACTGGTAGACGACGCGGGTGCCGTCGGCGGCCGCGTGCCGGGCGTAGAAGGTGTCGTGGTCGGTGTGGCGCCGCAGGTCGGTGCCGTCGGGCAGGCAGGAGTAGAGGTTGCCGATGCCCTCGTGGTCGGAGAGGAAGGCGATGCGCCCGGACACGAACATCGGGGAGTCCAGATGCCCGTCGAGGTCGGCGAGGATCTGCTTGCCGTGCACCCACAGGCGGCCCGTCGCGCCGCCCCGGTACCGCTTCCAGGCGGCGGGCTCGTGCGGCGGCTTGCCCGTCAGGAGCAGCGTCTTGCGGTCGCACTCGCCGTCGGCGAGGGAGTCGGTGATCGCGATGTCCCAGACCGGGCCCCAGGGCAGCTTGCCGCCGGGGGAGCCGTCGACGGGCACGCTGTAGGCCCAGCAGAAGTACGAGAAGGGCTGGCCGTGCGAGGACACGGCGAGGATGTCGCCGTCGGGGGACCAGCCGCAGACCCGGGTGTCGGTGCTGCCCCAGTAGGTCAGGCGGCGCGAGGGGCCGCCGGCCACCGGGGCGAGGTGGATCTCCGGGTCGAGGCTGCGCCAGGTCGTGTACGCGATGTGGCGGCCGTCCGGCGAGAAGCGGGGGTGGCTCACCTTGGTCCGGTCGACGGTGAGCCGCCAGGCCCGGCCGGCCGGGGAGCTCTCCGGGGTGAGGGGGGCCACCCACAGGTCGTCCTCGGCGGCGAAACAGAGGCGGTCGCCGCTGAGGTGCGGGAATCGCAGGTAGGAGCGGTCGGCCTGGGCATCTTCGCGCGCGTCGGTCACCTCACCATGCTTTTCCGCCCCGCAGGCGGCGGCAACTCGTGCCGGGGGTGAATCCGGAGCGAGGGGGGACACGGCGGGAGAGAAGGTGACGCAGCACACGTACGAAACGGTTTCGTTTCGTTAGATGGCGACGTACAGTCTCGGTGTACGAAACCGTTCCGTTCCGTTCCTTACCGCAGGAGGTGAAGATCATGACTGAGTCGGTGACCGTCCGACGCAGCCGGATCACGCCCGAGCGCGAGGCCGAGCTGTACGCGGCCGTGCTCGACCTGCTGCGCGAGGTCGGCTACGACGCCCTCACCATGGACGCCGTCGCGGCCCGTACCCGGTCCAGCAAGGCCACCCTCTACCGCCAGTGGGGGAGCAAGCCGGAGCTGATCGCCAAGGCGCTGCGGCACAACAAGCCGGCGTCCCTCGCGGACATCGACACCGGGTCGCTGCGCGGCGACCTGTACGAGATGGTGGCCCGCTCGGACGACTGCCAGATGGAGAAGGACGCCGCGCTGATGCGGGGCCTGTTCCATGCCGTCCATGACAACCCCGAACTCCACCAGGCGCTGCGGAACCTGCTCATCGAGCCGGAGCTCACCGGCCTGAACGACCTGTTGCGCAGGGCGGTGGAGCGCGGCGAAGTCGCCCCGGACAATCCGGCCCTTGAGTTCGTCGTCCACATGATGGTGGGCGGTTTCGCGGCCCGGGACCTCATCGAGGACCGCCCGGTCGACCGCGAGTTCCTCGCCTCGTACATCGATGCCGTGATCCTCCCCGCACTCGGCGTCTGACCCGACCGACCCTCTCTCCCTGACGCGCACCGCTCACGTCGTCGGGCTGACCTCCCCTGCCCAATCCGGACACCACGACCTGACCGGGAGTACGCCCTCGTGGCCACTTTCCTCTACAAACTCGGCAAACTCGCCTTCAGGCGACGCCACTTCGTCGCCCTCATCTGGGTGGCGCTCCTGACGCTCGCCGGGGTCGGCGCCGCGTCCGCGCCCACCGCCGCCTCCAGCAGCTTCTCCATACCCGGCACGGAGGCCCAGAAGGCCTTCGACCTCCTGGAGAAGCGGGCCCCCGAGGCCAGCGCGGACGGGGCGAGCGCCCGCGTCGTCTTCAAGGCGCCGGACGGCGAGAAGGTCACCGACAAGGCCAACAAGGCCGAGATCGACAAGACCGTCGCCGCCCTGAGGTCCGGCTCGGACCAGGTGGCCCGCGCGGACAGCCCCTTCAAGGCCAAGACCGTCAGCAAGGACGGCTCCACGGCGTACGCCTCCGTCTCGTACAAGGTCACCTCGATGGAGCTGACCGACGACGACCGCGACGCGCTGGAGAAGACCACCGACAAGGCGCGCGAGTCCGGGCTCACGGTCGAGGTCGGCGGCGACGCGCTGCAGGCCATGCCCGAGACCGGGGCCACCGAGGTCATCGGCATCGCGATCGCCGCGGTCGTCCTCATCATCACGTTCGGCTCGCTGATCGCGGCCGGTCTGCCGCTGCTCACCGCGCTGATCGGGGTCGGCATCGGCGTCTCGTCGATCACCGCGCTCGCCAACGCCCTTGACCTCGGCACCACCACCTCGACGCTCGCCATGATGATCGGCCTCGCGGTCGGCATCGACTACGCGCTCTTCATCGTCTCGCGCTACCGCGGCGAACTCGCCGACGGCCGCGACCGCGAGGAGGCGGCGGGCCGCGCCGTCGGCACCGCGGGCTCGGCGGTCGTCTTCGCCGGACTCACCGTGGTGATCGCCCTGGTCGGCCTCGCCGTGGTCAACATCCCGATGCTCACCAAGATGGGCTTCGCCGCGGCCGGCACGGTCGTCATCGCCGTCCTCATCGCCCTCACGCTCATCCCGGCGCTGCTCGGGTACGCGGGCAGGCGGGTCATGCCGATGGGCGAGAAGAGCAGGCTGTTCGGCGGCGGCAAGAAGAAGGCCGCCGCGGAGAAGGCCGCCTCGGAGAAGAACGCCGCGGGGAAGACCGCCGCGGGGAACGGCGGCGAGCCGAAGCAGAACATGGGCACCCGCTGGGCCCGCTTCGTGGTCCGCCGCCCGGTCGCCGTGCTGCTCGTCGGCATCGTGGGCCTCGGCGCCGCGGCCCTGCCGGTCTCGCAGCTGGAGCTCGGTCTGCCGGACGACGGCGCGCAGCCGACGTCCACGACCCAGCGCAAGGCGTACGACCTGGTTTCCGACGGCTTCGGCCCCGGCTTCAACGGTCCGCTGATGGTCGTCGGCGACCTGGAGGGCGCCGACGACCCGAAGGCCGCGGCCGGTGAGATCACCAAGACGATCTCCAAGCTCGACGACGTCCTGACCGTCGCCCCGCCGATGCTCAACAAGGACAAGGACACCGCGATCATCAGCGTCGTCCCGTCCTCCAAGCCCAGCGGCATCGAGACCGAGGACCTGGTCCACTCGATCCGCGACACCGGCGCGCAGATCAAGTCCGGCACCGGCGCCGACATCATGGTCACCGGCACCACGGCCATGAACATCGACGTCTCGCAGAAGCTCAACGACGCCCTGCTGCCCTACCTGGCACTGGTCGTGGGCCTCGCCTTCCTGCTCCTGATCATCGTCTTCCGCTCGGTCCTGGTCCCGCTCAAGGCGGCCCTCGGCTTCCTGCTCTCGGTCCTCGCGGCCCTCGGCGCGGTCGTCGCGGTCTTCCAGTGGGGCTGGCTCGGCTCGCTCTTCGGCGTCGAGCAGACCGGCCCGATCATGTCGATGATGCCGATCTTCATGGTGGGCGTCGTCTTCGGCCTCGCGATGGACTACGAGGTCTTCCTCGTGACCCGGATGCGGGAGGCGTACGTCCACGGGGAGCGGCCCGGCCAGGCGATCGTGACCGGCTTCCGGCACGGGGCCCGGGTCGTCTCGGCGGCGGCGGTCATCATGATCGCGGTGTTTGCCGGCTTCATCGGCTCGTCCGAGCAGATGGTGAAGATGATCGGCTTCGGCCTCGCGATCGCCGTCTTCTTCGACGCGTTCGTGGTCCGCATGGCGCTGGTGCCCGCGGTTCTGGCGCTGCTCGGCAAGAAGGCGTGGTGGCTGCCGAAGTGGCTGGACCGCGCGCTGCCGAACGTGGACGTCGAGGGCGAGGGGCTGCGCACGGAGGCGGAGAAGGGCGCCGGGTCCGCGGACGCGGGCCGGGAGCCGGCGCGGGTCTGAGGCCCGCCGCCCGGGACGTCCTGGACCTAAGAGCCTGTGTCATATCCCCGGTCGCCCGGCCGGGGATATGACACAGGCCCTAATGGGTGACCGGGGTGGCGGCCGCGTAGGTGCGGCGCAGGAAGCGGATCAGCGCCGACGCGTCGAACTGGACGACCGTCACCCCGTCCCTGTCGTGGAACTCCAGGACGGTCTGGACCCGGCCGCACGGCCAGACCTGGACGTCGCCGGAGGTGACCGGGGCCCGCAGGCCCTGCTCCAGGAGCTGCCGGGCGAGAACCCGGTGGGGGGAGCCGGGGAGGCCGATCCGCACCGCGTGCGGGTCGGCCTCCGCGTCGTAGTGGAGCATGACGGGGACGGCGCGGTGGCCCTCGGAGGAGTCCGTGACGAGGTGGGCGCGTGCGTACTGCTCGACTGCGGACATCACCGAACTCCTCTTCCCACCGGGCACTTCGTCGGGCCTTTCTTCACCAATGTCCCATATGTCCGGCTATCCGCTGCGAGTGGGTTGCGAGTAGGCGTAGCCGATTCGGGACCGCAGCGCTCTTGCAAACCGTTTGCAACAAGGCCCTATCATTGAACGGTTCACGAGCGTCACGAGCGATCTGCCCTGTCCAGGGCCCCTGCCCAGGAGCGAGCTCATGCATGTCCCCGACGGGTTCATCAATGTCCCGGTGTCCGCTGCCGCGGGGGTCGCCGCGGCCGGCGCCGTGGCCGTCAGCCTCAAGGGCGCGCGGCGGGAGCTGGACGAGCGGACCGCGCCGCTCGCCGGTCTGGTCGCGGCCTTCATCTTCGCCGTCCAGATGCTGAACTTCCCCGTCGCGGCCGGGACCAGCGGACATCTGCTCGGCGGCGCGCTCGCCGCGATCCTCGTCGGCCCCTTCACCGGGGTGCTCTGCGTCTCCGTCGTGCTGCTCATGCAGGGCGTGCTCTTCGCGGACGGCGGCCTCACCGCGCTCGGCGTGAACATCTCCGACATGGCGATCGTCACCACCGTCGTCGCCTACGCCGTCTTCCGCGGCCTGGTGAAGGTGCTGCCCCGCGGCCGCCGCTCCGTGACGGTCGCCTCCTTCACCGCGGCACTGCTCTCCGTGCCCGCCGCCGCGGTCGCCTTCACCCTCATCTACGCCATCGGCGGTACGACCGACGTCTCCATCGGCAAGGTCGCCACCGCCATGGTCGGCGTACACGTCCTCATCGGCATCGGCGAGGCCGCGATCACCGCGCTCACGGTCGGCGCCGTCATCGCCGTACGGCCGGACCTGGTGTACGGGGCCCGCGGCCTGACCCGGCCGCTGAAGCTGCGCGTCGGCGGGGAACTGGTGGACGCGCCCGCCGCCGAGCCGGTGCCGGTCGCGGCCCGGTCCACCCGCAAGGTGTGGATCGCGGGCATCGTCACCTCCCTCGTCCTCGCGGGCTTCGTCAGCTTCTACGCCTCGGCCGACCCCGACGGCCTGGAGAAGGTCGCCCACGACAAGGGCATCGACGAGAAGGCCGAGGACCACGCCGCCGCGGACTCGCCGCTGGCCGACTACGGGGTGAAGGACGTCACCGACGCCCGTATCTCCGGGGGGCTCGCCGGGGTGATCGGCGTGGGCGTCACGGTCGTGGCCGGGTCGGCGGTGTTCTGGGCGCTGCGCAGGCGCCGTACGGGTGACGCTTCGGCGACCGCCGTGCCCGAGACCCTGGACGCGCCCGATGCCCCCGACGCGTCCGAGGCCTCCGACGCGTCCGGGGCCCGCGCGTCCGAGAGGGCCTGACATGGGCGCGGGCCACGCCCACCGGCTCTACCGCCGGGGCGGCTCGCCGGTGCACGCGCTGCCCCCGCACACCAAGCTCGCGGCCGTCTTCTGCTTCGTGATCGTCGTGGTCTCCACCCCGCGCGAGGCGATGTGGGCCTTCGGTCTCTACGCGGTGCTGCTCGGCGTCGTCGCGTACGCCGCCCGCATCCCGGCCGGGTTCCTGCTGAAGCGGCTGCTGATCGAGATCCCGTTCGTGGCGTTCGCCGTGCTGATGCCCTTCGTCGCCCAGGGCGAGCGCGTCGACGTCCTCGGCCTGTCCCTCAGCGTCAACGGCCTCTGGGGCGCCTGGAACGTCCTGGCCAAGGGCACGCTGGGCGTCGCCGCCTCCGTACTGCTCGCCGCCACGACCGAGCTGCGCGCCCTGCTCCTCGGACTGCAGCGGCTGAAGCTGCCCCCGCTCCTGGTCCAGATCGCCTCGTTCATGATCCGGTACGGCGACGTCATCACGGACGAGATGCGCCGCATGAAGATCGCCCGCGATTCGCGCGGTTTCGAGGCGCGGGGCGTGCGGCAGTGGGGCGTCCTCGCCAAGTCCGCGGGCGCGCTCTTCATCCGCTCGTACGAGAGGGGCGAGCGCGTGCACCTGGCCATGGTCAGCCGCGGTTACGCCGGGTCGATGCCGGTCATCGACGAGGTGGAGGCCTCCCGGGCGCAGTGGACGTACGCGCTGGCCCTGCCGCTGACCGCACTCGTCGTATGCCTGTTGGGATGGACCCTGTGACCTCTGCACCCCCCGCCGCGCCCTCTCTGGAAGTGGCCGGACTGGCCTTCGCCTACCCCGACGGGCACCAGGCGCTCTTCGGCGTCGACCTCACCGTCGGGCGCGGCGAGCGCGTCGCCCTGCTCGGGCCGAACGGCGCGGGCAAGACGACCCTCGTACTGCACCTGAACGGCATCCTGACCGGCGGCGCGGGCACGGTCACCGTGGCCGGGCTGCCCGTCGGCAAGCGGCACATGGCGGAGATCAGGCGCCGGGTCGGCATCGTCTTCCAGGATCCGGACGACCAGCTGTTCATGCCGACGGTGCGCGAGGACGTGGCGTTCGGCCCCGCGGCGGCCGGGATGCGCGGGCCGGAGCTCGAGGCGCGCGTACAGAAGGCCCTCTCCCTGGTCGGCATGGCGGAGTTCGCGGACCGGCCGCCGCACCACCTCTCCTTCGGGCAGCGGCGCAGGGTGGCGGTCGCGACGGTGCTGGCGATGGAGCCGGAGATCCTGGTCCTGGACGAGCCGTCCTCGAACCTCGACCCGGCCTCGCGGCGCGAGCTGGCCGACATCCTGCGGTCCCTGGACGTGACGGTCCTGATGGTCACGCACGACCTGCCGTACGCCATGGAGCTCTGCCCCCGTGCGCTGATCCTCAGCGAGGGCGTCATCGCGGCGGACGGCCCGACGGGCGAGCTGCTCTCCGACGAGGGCCTGATGAGCGCGCACCGCCTGGAACTGCCCTTCGGCTTCGATCCGAAGACGGTAAGGGCGGGAAGCTAGGGAATCGACGGCCGGTAATGGCCGTTGACCTTGTCATGAACGATGTCATGGGTGAGGTGCGGGACGGCGGGGTGCACGGCACGGTGGCGGCCGGGTTCGAGCCGGTCCGGGACGCCTTCGTACGCAACTTCGGCGAGCGCGGGGAGCGGGGCGCGGCGGTGACCGTGTACCGCGACGGGCAGCAGGTCGTGAACCTGTGGGGCGGTACGAAGGACGTCGACGGGGACCTCGGCGCGGGTGACGCGCCCTGGGAACCCGCCACCGCGCAGATCGTCCGCTCGGCGACCAAGGGCGTGGCGGCGGCCGCGCTGCTCCTGCTGCACCAGCGCGGGATGCTGGAACTGGACGCGCCGGTCGGCGACTACTGGCCGGAGTTCAAGGCGCGCGGCAAGGAACGGGTCCTGGTCCGGCACGTCCTCGCGCACCGCGCGGGCGTCCCCGCCCTGGACCGCCCGCTGACGCCCGCCGAGGCGCTCGACCCGGACCTCGCCGCGGCCGTCGTGGCGGCGCAGGCCCCGGCCTGGGAGCCGGGCGAGGACCACGGCTACCACGCGCAGACGTACAGCTGGCTCACCGGCGAGCTGGTGCGGCGCGTGACGGGGCGGCCCGTGGGGGAGTGGATCGCGGCCGAGATCGCCCGCCCGCTCGGCCTCGACCTCTGGGTCGGACTGCCACAAGCGGAGGCGGCGCGGGTCGGCCGACTGGGCCGGATCAACCCGCCCACGGCGCCGGGTGGCCTACGGGTCCGCCCCAAGCGGAACGTGTCCGAGGCGTACGAGGACCCCGCCTCGCTGACCCGTCGCGCGTTCGGCGCGATCGATCCCCCGCCGGACGAGAACGACGCCGCGTACCGGGCGGCGGCGCTGCCCGCGTCCAATGCCGTGGCCACGGCGGACGGGCTCGCGCGCTTCTACGCGGCGCTGATCGGCGAAGTGCCCGGCGGGCGGCGCCTGTTCACCCCCGAGACGGTCGCGCTCGCCCGGACCGAGGCGTCCGCGGGCCCCGACCGCGTCCTGGTCGTCAGCACCCGCTTCGGCCTCGGCTACATGCTGCACGGCGCCGCCTCACCCCTCCTGTCCCCCACCTCCTTCGGCCACCCCGGCCGCGGCGGCGCCCTCGGCTTCGCGGACCCGGAGTCGGGCCTGGCGTTCGGCTATGTCACGAACGGCATGAACAAGGGCGTGACGGCGGACCCGCGGGCACAGGCGCTGGTCCGGGCGCTGCGCGAAGCGGCATAGCCCTTGGGCCCAGGGATCGGCCGGTCCTGCTGCGGAGCGGGCCCGGGAAGGCGGTGTGGGCGGAGGTGTCGGCACCGGGGCCGGGAGCGTAAACGTGAGCGGAGACTGGGCAGGGGGAGGGGGCGGCCGCCGGAGTGTGCCGCCCCCCTCAGTTCCCCCGCCCGGGAGGGCTACCCCGCATGGAGCATCAACCCGATCCCCGCCACCATCAGCCCCGCCGCCAGCAACCGGGGCGCCCCGAAGCGTTCCTTGAAGAAGAGTGCGCCGATGGCCGCCCCGACGATGATCGAGGATTCGCGGAGCGCGGAGACCGGGGCCAGGTCCGCCTTCGTCTGGGCCCACAGGACCAGGCCGTACGCGGCGACCGAGAGGGCCGCGCCGAGCAGGCCCACCGCTGCGAACGGGCGCAGGCGGGGGAGCAGTTCGCCGCGCCAGCGGTACGCCGCGTACAGCGGGACCGCGATGCCTTCCAGGGTCATCAGCCAGGCGGTGTAGGACATCGAGGAGCCGGCGGCGCGGACGCCCAGGCCGTCCACCACCGTGTACGCCGCGATGGAGACGCCCGTCGCGAGGGCCGCGCCGATCGCCGCCCAGTCGGGGCGGCGGCCCGAGCCCCGGATGCCCCAGAGGGCGAGCCAGGTCAGGCCCGCGCAGGAGACGGCGACGCCCGCCGCCTGCCAGGCGTCGGGGATCTCGCCCGCGAAGACCGCCGCGAGGACGGTGACGACCAGTGGCGCGGTGCCGCGCGCGATGGGGTACGCCTGGCCGAAGTCGCCGAGCTTGAACGACCGCATGAGCAGGGCGTAGTAGCCGACGTGGAGGGCCGCGGAGAGCAGGAGGCAGGGCCATGCGGCGGGGGCGGGGAGGGGCACGAAGAGGGCGAGGAGCAGGCCGATCAGCGTGCCGCCGCCGGATATCAGGGTGAAGCCGACCAGCTTGTCCGTGATGTGGTGGGCGATCGCGTTCCAGCTCGCGTGCGTGACGGCGGCGAGCAGGACGGCCGCCGCGACCAGCGGGGTCACGCGGAGCTCTCGCGCACGTCCACCAGGGTGCCGCCCGCGTGCGCGATCAGGGTCTCGGGGGCGATCGGGAAGACCGCGTAGGGCGTGCCGGCCGCGGCCCACACCACGTCGTGGCGGAGGAGGGAGCGGTCGGCGAGGACGCGGGTGCGGGTGGCGTGGCCGAAGGGTGGTACGCCGCCGATCGCGTAGCCGGTGGCTTCCCGGACGACGTCCGCCCTGGCGCGGGTGACCTTCTCCGCGCCGAGCGCCTGGCGTACGAGGTCCAGGTCCACCCGGGACGCGCCGTCCATCAGGACCAGCACGGGAAGCCCGTCCGCCGCGAAGATCAGGGACTTGCAGATCTCGCTGAGCTCGCAGCCGACGGCCGCGGCGGCCTCCTGCGCGGTGCGGGTGTGGTCGGGAAAGCGGCGGACCCGGGGAAGCAGATCGCCGAGACCCAGTTCCAGCAGGGCCTCGGCGAAACGGGGGTGTGCGTCGGACGGTACGGGTGAGGTAGCGCTCATGCCCGGCACGCTAGCGGTCCATGTACGGGGCACGCGACCACGTATCCGCAGAGCGGACAGGAGGCGTGGACAGGCGGCGCGGACCACCCGTACCGTGCCGCGGGATCAGCCCCCGGCCAGCAGCATCGCCCGCACCACAGGACCCGCCGAGTCACCGCCGTGCCCGCCCTCCTGGACGACCGCCGCCGAGGCCAGATCGCCCCGGTACGCGGTGAACCAGCCGTTGGGCTTCTTCTGGCCGTCGACCTCCGCCGAGCCGGTCTTCGCGCCCATGTCGGAGCCGAGGCCCGACATCGGCTCGACCGCCGTTCCGGCGACCGCCGTGTAGTGCATGAGTTCCCGCAGCGCCGCCGCCGTCGAGCCCGACATCGTGCGGGACGCGGTCGCCAGCTTGCGGTCGTCGAGGCCGGGCGAGACGAGGTAGGGCTGCTTGAACCTGCCCGACTTCACCGTCGCCGCCACCGACGCCATGTTCAGGGGGTTCATCCGCACCGCGCCCTGCCCGATGAGCGAGGCCGCCATCTGGGCGTCGCTCTGCACCGGGACCGCCCCGTCGAAGGTGGGCACGCCGATCGACCAGTCGTCGCGGCCGAGCCCGAAGACCTCCTGCGCCTGCTTGGTCAGGGAGTCGTCCTGGAGCTTCTTGGCCTGGCTGATGAAGGCCGTGTTGCAGGAGCGGGCGAAGCTCGCCCGGAACGTGCCGTTCTTGATCTCGAACTTGTCGTCGTTCTGGAACTTCCAGCCGCCGTACGTCGCGTACTTGGGGCACGGGTGCTTCTTGTCCACGCCCGCGAGCTTCTTCTCCAGGAGCAGCGAGGAGCTGATGACCTTCATCGTGGAGCCGGGCGCGATGGAGCCCTGGAAGGCCGTGTTGAAGCCGCCGGGAGTGGAGTTGGCGGCCGCGAGGATCTCGCCGGTGCTGGGCTTGACCACGACGACGGAGGCCCGCTTCCGCTTGGCGGTCGCCTTCTCGGCGGCCGACTGCAGCGAACCGCTGAACGTCGTCTTCAGCGTCCCCGGCGTGCCGGGGGCGAGCGTCAGGAGCGTCTTGTCGGGCACCGCGTCGGCGTCGTCCTTCTTCGCCCGGTCCGACCCCGACGCGTCCTTCTTCGCCTCGTCGGACCCCGCCCGCACCACGCGCAGCTCGATGCCCGCCGTGCCGCCCGCCTTCTTGCCGTACTTCTCGCGCAGCCCGTCGAGGACCGTGCCGAGCGAGGGGTACTTGTCCCGCGTCAGTTCGCCGCCGTCCCGGTCCACCGCCTTGATCGGCGGGTCGCCCGCCTCGCCGGTGACCAGCCGGTCGCCCTGCTTCAGATCGGGGTGCAGCACCGAGGGGCGCCAGCCCACCAGCGGCTTGCCGTCGCTCTTCCTGCGGACGACGGTGAGCTCGGAGGCGTACGAAAGGGGCTTGGTCTTTCCCTCGTACGAGACCGTGGCCGCCGCCTTGAACGGCACGTCGGCGCCCGACCGCTTGCCGGGCGTCAGGCGGGTCTTCGTGAGGTGGCCGTCCTTGCGGTAGGACGTCAGGGCCTTGTCCGCCGCCGCGCGGTCGTCCGTGAGCGCGGCCGCCCGCGCCACGTCGCCCTGCGCCCACGCGGCGAGGAACGCCCGTGCGGTGGTGCGGACTTCGGCCGGCGTCGGCGGGCCGGTGGCCACCTGCTTCTCGTCGACGGTCGAGCCGTCCCCGTCGGAACCGGAGCCTCCGGACAAGGCGAACGCGGCGGCCCCCACCCCGCACACGACCACGGCCGCGGCCCCGCCGAGCACGCCCGGGTGGACCTTCATGCTTCTGACACCGACGCTCTTGCGCTCGGCGGCGCGCCTTCGCTTGCCCACAAACCCTCCGCAGTTCCCCGGAACCCCCGGCTCCTCACCGGAAGGCCACCTTAGAGGCGTACGGAGAAGCCCTCGACCAATTTCGCCGCCCGCCCGGGCAACGCACCGGCCGACCCCCTACCCTGCCCCCAGCACCGCCGCCACGATCGGGCCCGCCGCGTCGCCGCCGTGCCCGCCCTGCTGCGACATCGCGGCCGCCGCGACATCGCCCCGGTAGCCGGTGAACCAGCTGTCCGACTTCTCCTGGCCGTCGACCTCCGCCGAGCCGGTCTTCGCGCCGACGTCGCTGCCCAGGCCCGCCATGGCGCGCGCCCCGGTGCCGCTGACCGCGGTGCGGTTCATCATCTGCCGCAGCTGCTGGACGGTGGCGGAGCGCAGGCCCCGCGCGGTGGCCAGATCGCGGTCGTCCAGGGACCGCGGCACGATCACCGGCTGCCGGAAGGAGCCCGTCATCGCCGTCGCCGTCACCGAGGCCATGTTGAGGGGGTTCAGCTGGACCTCGCCCTGGCCGATGGCGTTCGCCGCCCGGTTCGGGCCCGCGGACGCGGGCACGGAGCCGTCGAAGGAGGGGATGCCGACCTTCCAGTTGTCGCCGCCCAGCCCGAAGTCGTTCTGCGCCGCCTCGGTGAGCGAGGAGTCCGTGATGCCGTCCTCGTCGATGAGCTTCACGAACGCGGTGTTGCAGGAGCGCGCGAAGTCCTCCGAGAACGTCGCGGACTCGTTCGGCGTCATGCCCTTCAGGTTGTGGAAGGTCTGGCTCTGCCAGGTCGCGGAGGCCGGGCAGGGCGCGGCGCCGCTCGCCTTGGCGACCCCCTTGTCGATGAGCATCGCCGACGTGAGGATCTTCATCGTCGAACCGGGGGCCACCCGGCCGGAGAACGCCGCGTTGAACCCGTCCTTGCGGTGGTTGGCGACGGCGAGGACCTCGCCGGTGCTCGGCTTCAGCGCCACCACCGAGGACTCGGCGTTGCGCAGGACCGCCTGCTCCGCCGCCTTCTGCACGCCCGCGCTGAGCGTGGTGCGCAGCTTGCCGGGCCTGCCCTTCGCGAGGGTGACCAGCGTGCGGGTTCCCGCGTCCTCGTCCTCGTGCTGGACGTACAGCTCCACGCCCGGCTCGCCGCCCGCGCTCTCGCCGTACTTGGTGCGCAGCTGCTCCAGGACGGGCCCCAGCGAGGGGTAGTCCTTCGCGCGCAGGACGGTGCCCGCCCGGTCGACCGCCTGGATGGGCGGCGCCTCGGCCTCACCGGTCACGAGGGTGTCCCCCTCCTCCAGGGAGGGGTGGAGGACCGCGGCCCGCCAGTCGACGAGCGGGCGGCCGGTGGTCTCGCCGCGGACGACGGTGAGCTGGGAGTCGTAGCGGAAGGGCTTGCTCTTCCCCTTGTACGACACCTTCGCCGAGACCGAGAACGGCACCCGGGTGCCGGACGCCCGCTTCGGGGTGAGCTTCACCCCGGTGAGGTGGGCGTCCTCGCGGTAACCGGTCAGCGCGATCACCGCCTCCTCGCGGTCGTTCGTGTACGAGGCCGCTGAATCGGTGTCGCCGGAGGCCCACGCGGCGAGGAACTCCCGTGCGGCGTCCCGCACCTCGCCGCTCGCGAGCGGGCCGGTCTTCACCACGCCGCCGCCGGGGCCCGGCGAACGGTTGCCCCCGCTCACGCCGTTCACCACGTTGTACGCGCCGTACCCCGCGCCCCCCACCAGCACGGCGAAGACCCCGCCGACCAGAGCGACCTTTGCTCCGCTGCGCATCAAGCGCTCCCCTCCCCAGGAGCCCTCCCGGGCATATCCGGGAGGGTCGTTCGCCCTGAACCCTAAGGGGGCGGGGGTGAGGAAAGGGGCCGTCGTTATCCGACGGTGTCCATGGTGTGCGTTACACCCATGTATCCAGCCACATGCGTGACCGCCAGGAATCGATGGGAATCGCGGTGCCGGTGTAAATGGGCCAGAAATAGATGAAATTCCAGAGGATCAGAAGGACGAGAACGCCCGATCCCGCGGCGCCCGCCATGCGCCGCCGTTCGCTCGAACCCGGCGGCCCGAGCAGCGCGCCGATCAGCATGGCCACCGCGAGACAGAGGAACGGCACGAACACGACCGCGTAGAAGTAGAAGATCGTCCGCTCCTGGTAGAAGAACCAGGGCAGATAGCCCGCCACGACACCGCAGAGGATCGCGCCCGCCCGCCAGTCGCGCCGGAACGCCCACCGCCACAGGACGTAGAGCAGCGCGAGGGCCGCCACCCACCACAGCACCGGGGTGCCGAGGGCGAGGACCTCGCGGGCGCACTTGTCGGTGGTGTCCGCGGGGCAGCCGTCCTTGCCGGGCAGCGGCGACTCGTAGAAGTACGAGACGGGCCGGCCGTCGACGATCCAGCTCCACGGGTTCGACTGGTAGGTGTGCGGCGAGGACAGGCCCACGTGGAACTCGTACACCGCGTGCTCGTAGTGCCACAGGCTGCGCACCCAGTCCGGCAGCCAGGTCCAGTCGCCGCCCTTGCCGCTCGTCGCCGCCCAGTTGCGGTAGTAGCCGCCGGAGCCGTCCGCCGGAGAGAGGATCCAGCCGAGCCAGGACACGACGTACGTGGCGAGCGCCACCGGCACCGTCGAGACGAACGCCGGCAGCACGTCCCGCTTGAGGACCGCGCGGTAGGGCCGCACCGCCCCGGCCACCCGGCGCGCCCCCACGTCCCACAAGACCGTCATCAGGCAGAGGAAGACCATCACGTACAGGCCGTTCCACTTGGTGCCGAAGGCGAGGCCGAGGCAGAGCCCGGCCGCCCACCGCCACGGCCGCCACCCCAGCCGCGCCGTCTCCGCGACCCGCAGGTCGGGCCGCACCCTGCCGTCCTCGTCGGTGGGCAGTGCCGCCAGAAGCCGCGCCCGCGCCCTGTCCCGGTCGATCAGGAAGCACCCGAAGGCGGCCAGGACGAAGAACATCAGGACCTGGTCGAGCAGCGCCGTGCGGCTCATCACGAAGTGCAGGCCGTCCACCGCGAGCAGCGCGCCCGCCAGGCACCCCAGGAACGTCGAGCGGAACAGCCGCCGCCCGATCCGGCACAGCATCAGCACCGACAGGGTGCCGAGCACCGCCGTCATGAACCGCCAGCCGAACGGGTCGAAGCCGAACAGCCACTCGCCGGCGCCGATCACGTACTTGCCGACCGGCGGGTGCACCACGTACGCCGCGTCGTGCGGGATCGCGATGCCGCCGCCCTGCCGCAGGACGTCGTCGTTGACCTTGTCCGGCCAGTTGACCTCGAAGCCGCGGTGGATGAGCGCCCAGGCGTCCTTCGCGTAATACGTCTCGTCGAATATCACGGCCTTGGGATTGCCGAGGTTCAGAAAGCGGGTGATTCCGGCGACGAGCGTGATCAGCAGCGGGCCCGCCCAGCCGGACCAGCGCACCACGCGCTCCGCGAAGGGCTTCGACAGGCCGAGCGCCATCCACAGGCGGGGGCTCGGCTCCGCGTACGCGGGAACCATGCGCGCCCCGACGTCCTCTCCGGGCCGCTCCACATGGCCGAATCGGCGCAGCCGCCGCTGCCACGAGGGCTGCTGCTCCTCGGCGCTCTGGCCCTCGCGGGTGTCCGGGGAAGACGCGGTACTGGTCACCGCGCCATCGTAGGGAACCAGACTGTGCGAGTCCCGTCCGCGGGCCCTGCGAGGATGGAACAGTGACAGGAAGCGCAAATTCCCCCGGAACCCTTGTGTTGGCAGGCACGCCCATCGGCGATGTCGCCGACGCGCCGCCGCGGCTCGCCGCCGAGCTGGCGTCGGCCGACGTCGTCGCCGCCGAGGACACGCGGCGCCTGCGCAGGCTCACCCAGGCGCTCGGCGTCCAGGTGGGCGGGCGGGTCGTCTCCTACTTCGAGGGCAACGAGACCGCGCGCACGCCCGAGCTGGTCGAGGCGCTGGTGGGCGGCGCGCGGGTGCTGCTCGTGACGGACGCCGGGATGCCGTCCGTCTCCGACCCCGGCTACCGCCTGGTCGCAGCCGCCGTGGAGCGGGACGTGCGGGTGACGGCCGTGCCGGGGCCCTCCGCCGTGCTCACCGCGCTCGCGCTCTCCGGCCTGCCGGTGGACCGCTTCTGCTTCGAGGGCTTCCTGCCGCGCAAGGCGGGCGAGCGCCTCTCGCGCCTGAAGGAGGTCGCGGAGGACCGCCGCACCCTCGTCTACTTCGAGGCCCCGCACCGCATCGACGACACGCTCGCCGCGATGGCCGAGGCGTTCGGCCAGGAGCGCAGGGCCGCGGTCTGCCGCGAGCTGACCAAGACGTACGAGCAGGTCAAGCGCGGTTCGCTGAAGGAGCTCGCCGAATGGGCGGCCGACGGCGTCCGCGGGGAGATCACCGTCGTCGTCGAGGGCGCCCCCGAGAAGAGCGCCGGTGAACTCGGCCCCGACGAGCTGGTGCGCCGGGTGCGGGTCCGCGAGGAGGCGGGCGAGCGGCGCAAGGAGGCCATCGCCGCGGTCGCCGCCGACGCGGGCGTTCCCAAGCGTGACGTCTTCGATGCCGTCGTGGCGGCAAAGAATGCGGATCGGGGCAGCCCATCGGGAGGCAAAGGACTATCGTGAATGGCAAAGCGCGGGCCGCGCACCAGGCCTCTTTCCTATGGAAAGGCCAAAACGGCTCCAATGCTCGACAGGTCTGATGCGCTTGCTCCGGGAAAGGCGTCCACTGGTTGAAGGGACGCACCCGTCCCCACGCTTCCGGTCCCGGGTTTTCCCGGGACTCCGGCAGTGCTTGTCCCTCGGGCAAGAGGAGCAGCTGGCATGAGTGAGATCGCAGACACCGGCCACCCCACCACGGCGGCAAACGTCGTTCACGAGTCGTACGCCTTCGCCTGTATGCGGTGCGGGCACGGCTGGGAGCAGTCCTACGAGATAGAACACCACGTGGACGCCACGGGTCATGAGTTCGTGATGTATCTGGCGGACGGCGCCCGGGTGCCGTCGCCGCTGACCCGGCCCACGTGTGTGAACTGCGGTGGCCACGTCGTGCGGATCATGCGGGCGGGACAGGTGTCCTCGGTGCTCGACATGATGCGGCGACAGCACGAGGGCACCCGGGTGGGCAAGCCCGCGGGCCCGGTGGACCCGCTCCCGGCCGACGCCGACCCCGACGTCATCGCCGCCGGGGGTGCCACGGTCGCCGGGCGCGCGAGCGACCACCACTGGCACCTGTCCGACCTGCTGCACCCCTTCCAGCACCGCAAGGGGCACTGAGCCGGAGCGTTCCGGCCGGGGCGGCGCTCGCGCGGGACCCTTCGTGGGATCAGGACACGCCTTCGTAGGATCGGGGCATGCCTTCGAAGAACGCCGACGTCCCGCCGCCCCCGCCCGAACCGCTGCGGGTGCCGGTCGCCGATTCCCACACCCACCTCGACATGCAGTCGGGCACGGTGGAGGAGGGCCTCGCCAAGGCCGCCGCCGTGGGCGTCACGACGGTGGTGCAGGTGGGGTGCGACGTACGCGGGTCCCGGTGGGCGGCCGAGACCGCCGCGGCCCACGACGGCGTGCACGCCGCCGTCGCCCTCCATCCCAACGAGGCGCCCCGCATCGTGCACGGCGATCCCGACGGCTGGTCCCGGCAGGGCGCGCGCGCACCGGGCGGCGACACCGCCCTCGACGAGGCGCTCACCGAGATCGACCGGCTCGCCGCGCTGGCGCACGTGCGCGGCGTCGGCGAGACCGGCCTCGACTACTTCCGCACCGGGCCCGAGGGCATGGCCGCGCAGGAGCGGTCCTTCCGCGCCCACATCGAGATCGCCAAGCGGCACGGCAAGGCCCTCGTCATCCACGATCGCGAGGCCCACGCCGATGTGCTGCGCGTCCTGAAGGAAGAGGGCGCCCCCGAGCGCACCGTCTTCCACTGCTACTCCGGCGACGCCGCGATGGCCGAAATCTGCGCCGAGCGCGGCTACTTCATGTCCTTCGCGGGCAACGTGACGTTCAAGAACGCGCAGGATCTGCGCGACGCGCTGGCCGTCGCCCCCCTTGAGCTGGTGCTCGTCGAGACGGACGCGCCGTTCCTCACGCCCGCCCCGTACCGCGGACGGCCTAACGCCCCGTATCTCATTCCGGTCACGCTGCGCGCGATGGCCGAAATCCGCGGTATCGACGAGGACGCCATGGCCACGGCTGTCTCCGCGAACACGGCGCGCGCCTTTGCTTACTGACCGATAACGACGCGCGCCCCCGCGGGGGACAGGCTCGGGTCAACGCAGCGACACAGCGTAGTCGTGCTGCTTTGGAGAGTGACGGGAGCTCCGCTAGGTTCTGTCCGCCCGGTACGGACCTCTGGAGCGTCGTCGTGAGCAATTCGCCGTACGAGACGTACGAACCGCGTTACGAACCACAACCGCCACAGCCGTCGCAGCAGTACGAGCCGTCGTACGAGGCGTGGAGCGAGGCGCCCTACGGCTCGCCCTACGACGCGCCGTACGGGGCCCGGTACGAGGGGGCCCGGTACGACGGGGCCCCGTACGACGAGGGGGAGTGCGACGTCACCCTCCTCGACGCCATTCCCGCCGCCCCCGCCCCCGCCCCCGAGGAGGGGCGGCTGCCGCGGCAGCAGACCTCCGACGGCGGGGGGCGGGCCGCGCGCCGCAGGAGCACCGGCCGTGGGGCCGGTCGCGTCTCCGGCGGGCCCGAGCGCCCCGACGCGATGCGGCGGCTCGTGCCGCAGGCCCTCGTCGTCGCGTTCCTCGCGGGCGGCACGTCCGCGTTCGTCGCCAACGACAAGGCCGTCGAGCTCATCGTCGACGGCAGGCCGCGCACCCTGCACACCTTCGCGGACGACGTCGGCGAACTCCTCGCCGACGAGGGCGTCGACGTCGGCGCGCACGACATCGTCGCGCCCGGGCCCGGCACCACTCTCGCCAGCGGCGACGAGATCGCCGTCCGCTACGGCAGGCCCGTCCACCTCACCCTCGACGGGGAGCGCCGCAAGGTGTGGACCACGGCGCGCACCGTCGACGGGGCGCTGCGCCAGCTCGGGGTGCGGGCGGAGGGGGCGTCCCTGTCGGCCTCGCGCAGCCGGCGCATCGACCGGGACGGGCTCGCGCTCGACGTCCTCACGGAGCGCACCGTCACGATCATGGCGGACGGGCGGGAGCGGACCATCCGGACGAACGCGGCGACCGTGGGCGAGGCCGTCGCCGAGTCCGGGGTGCGGCTGCGCGGTCAGGACACCACGTCGGTCGCGCCCGAGAGCTTTCCGCGCGACGGGCAGACCGTCACCGTCATGCGGATCACCGGGACCAAGGAGGTCCAGGAGGAACCGATCCCCTTCGAGGTGGAGAAGAAGGAGGACCCCTCGCTCTTCCGGGGCACGGAGGTCGTGGCGCAGGCGGGGCGGGCGGGCGTCCGACGCGTCACGTACACCGTGCGGAGCGTCAACGGCGTGAAGCAGAAGCCGCGCCGGGTGCGGACCGAGGTGGTGCGCGAGCCGCAGAAGCGGATCGTGAAGGTCGGCACGAAGCAGATGCCGTCGTCGGTGGCCGGGGCGGACCAGCTCGACTGGGGGTCGCTCGCCCACTGTGAGTCGGGCGGCCGGCCCGGCGCGGTCGACCCGTCCGGTACGTACGGCGGGCTGTACCAGTTCGACACGCGGACGTGGCAGGCGCTGGGCGGCTCGGGACGGCCGCAGGACGCGTCGGCGTCGGAGCAGACGTTCCGCGCGAAGAAGCTGTACGTGCAGCGGGGCGCCAGCCCCTGGCCGCACTGCGGACGACGGCTCTAACCGCGGGGCCCGTAACCTGGTGCCGTGAGCACAGAGCACGGCGCCCTCCTCGGCCCCGCCGAAATCCGCGAACTGGCGGCTGCCCTCGGCGTACGCCCGACCAAGCAGCGCGGCCAGAACTTCGTCATCGACGCCAACACAGTGCGGCGCATCGTCCGCACCGCGGAGGTCCGCCCGGACGACGTGGTCGTCGAGGTCGGACCGGGGCTCGGGTCCCTGACCCTGGCCCTCCTGGAGACCGCGGCGCACGTCACCGCCGTCGAGATCGACGACGCGCTCGCCGGGGCGCTGCCCGCGACGGTGGCGGCCCGCCTCCCGCAGAAGGCCGGTTCCTTCGGGCTCGTGCACAGCGACGCCATGCTCGTGAGCGAGCTGCCGGGCCCCGCGCCGACCGCGCTGGTCGCGAACCTCCCGTACAACGTGGCCGTGCCCGTCCTGCTGCACATGCTCGACACCTTCCCGACCATCGAGCGCACGCTCGTGATGGTGCAGGCCGAGGTCGCCGACCGGCTCGCCGCCGGGCCGGGGTCGCGGGTCTACGGAGTGCCGTCGGTGAAGGCCAACTGGTACGCCGAGGTGAAGCGCGCGGGCTCCATCGGGCGCAACGTCTTCTGGCCCGCCCCGAACGTCGACTCGGGGCTCGTGTCCCTGGTGCGGCGGGCCGAGCCGGTCAGGACCAGCGCTTCCAAGCGGGAGGTGTTCGCCGTCGTCGACGCCGCCTTCGCGCAGCGCAGGAAGACGCTGCGGGCCGCCCTGTCCGGGTGGGCGGGATCCGCCGCCGCCGCGGAGGCCGCGCTCGTCGCCGCCGGGGTCTCGCCGCAGGCGCGCGGCGAGGCGCTGACCGTGGAGGAGTTCGCGCGGATCGCCGAGCACAAGGAGGCGGGGGCGTGAGCGTGAGCGTGCGGGTCCCCGCGAAGGTCAACGTGCAACTGGCGGTGGGCGCCGCGCGGGCCGACGGCTTCCACGACCTCGCCAACGTCTTCCTCGCCGTCGGCCTCTACGACGAGGTCACCGTCACGGCCGCCGACGAACTGCGGGTGACCTGCGAGGGGCCCGGCTCCGACCAGGTCCCCCTGGACCGCACGAACCTGGCCGCGCGGGCCGTCGAGCTGCTCGGCGCGCGGTACGGGATCGCGCCCGACGTGCACATCCACATCGCCAAGGACATCCCCGTCGCGGGCGGCATGGCCGGTGGCAGCGCGGACGGCGCGGGCGCGCTCGTGGCGTGCGACGCGCTGTGGAAAACCGGCGCCTCGCAGGGCGAACTGCTCGACATCTGCGCCGAGTTGGGCAGTGACGTGCCGTTCAGCCTGGTGGGCGGCGCCGCGCTCGGGACCGGACGGGGCGAGAAGCTGGAGCTCCTCGACGTCGGGGGTACCTTCCACTGGGTGTTCGCCGTCGCCGACGGCGGGCTCTCCACGCCCGCCGTCTACCGCGAGTTCGACCGGCTGACCCCCGTCGCGCCCGCCCCCGCGGCGTCCCCTGCGCTGCTCGCCGCCCTGCGCGACGGCGACGCCGAGGCCCTCGCCGCCACCGTCGCCAACGACCTGCAGCCCGCGGCCCTCTCGCTCTTCCCCTCGCTGCGCGACACCCTCGCGACCGGCACCGCGGCCGGCGCGCTCGCCGCGCTGGTCTCCGGCTCGGGGCCGACCACGGCGTTCCTCGCGGGGGACGCCGGTGCGGCGCGGCGGATCGCCGAGGCCCTGACGGCCTCCGGCACCTGCCGCACGGCCCGGGTGGCGCAGTCGCCCGCCGCGGGCGCCACGGTGCTCTAGGCCCCTGGGGCCCTAGACATCCGGGCCCTCGCGCACGAAACGGAGCGTGAGTGACCGGCTACGCCCGGAGCGGCCGAGGGGCCGCCCGCGCGGGCGACTAGGCTGGGAGATCGATCGATCCCCTTCCCTGGAGCGTTAATGGCCGTCAACCTGGTCAATGTCGAGGCAGTCAGCAAGGTGTACGGCACCCGTGCCCTGCTCGACGGCGTCTCGCTCGGCGTGTCCGAGGGGGACCGGATCGGCGTCGTGGGGCGCAACGGCGACGGCAAGACCACCCTCATCCGGATGCTCGCCAAGCTGGAGGAGGCCGACACCGGGCGGGTCACGCACAACGGCGGGCTGCAGCTCGGCGTGCTCACCCAGCACGACTCGCTCGATCCGGCGGCGACCGTCCGGCACGAGGTCATCGGTGACCTCGCCGACCACGAGTGGGCGGGCAACGCCAAGATCCGTGACGTGCTGACCGGGCTGTTCGGCGGCCTGGACATGCCCGGCTTCCCGCAGGGCCTCGACACCGTCATCGGCCCGCTCTCCGGCGGCGAGCGGCGCCGTATCGCGCTCGCGAAGCTCCTCATCGGCGAGCCCGACCTGATCGTGCTCGACGAGCCGACCAACCACCTCGACGTCGAGGGCATCGCCTGGCTCGCCGGGCACCTGCGCGCCCGGCGCTCGGCGCTCGTCTGCGTGACGCACGACCGGTGGTTCCTTGACCAGGTGTGCACGCGCATGTGGGACGTCCAGAGCGGCTCGGTCTTCGAGTACGAGGGCGGCTACTCCGACTACGTCTTCGCCCGCGCCGAACGCGAGCGCATCGCGGCCACCGAGGAGACCAAGCGCAAGAACCTGATGCGCAAGGAGCTCGCCTGGCTGCGGCGCGGCGCCCCGGCCCGCACCAGCAAGCCGAAGTTCCGCATCGAGGCCGCCAACGAGCTGATCGCGGACGTGCCGCCGCCGCGCGACACCAGCGAGCTGATGAAGTTCGCCACGACGCGGCTCGGCAAGACGGTGTTCGACCTGGAGGACGTGTCCGTACAGGCCGGGCCCAAGCTGCTCCTGAAGCACCTGACCTGGCACCTCGGCCCCGGCGACCGCATCGGTCTGGTCGGGGTGAACGGCGCGGGCAAGACCTCGCTCCTGCGCGCCATGGCCGATGCCGCGCGCAGCCAGGGCGAGGTGCAGCCCGCGGCGGGCAAGGTCGTCGTCGGCCGGACGGTCAAGCTGGCCTACCTCTCGCAGGAGGTCGCCGAACTGAAGCCGACGCTGCGGGTCCTGGAGGCCGTGCAGCAGGTGCGCGAGCGGGTCGACCTGGGCAAGGGCCGGGAGATGACCGCGGGCCAGCTCTGCGAGACGTTCGGGTTCAACAAGGAGAAGCAGTGGACGCCGGTCGGCGATCTCTCCGGTGGTGAGCGGCGCAGGCTGCAGCTGCTGCGGCTGCTGATGGACGAGCCCAACGTCCTCTTCCTCGACGAGCCCACCAACGACCTCGATATCGAGACGCTGACCCAGCTGGAGGACGTGCTTGACGGCTGGCCCGGCTCCATGGTGGTGATCTCCCACGACCGGTTCTTCGTCGAGCGGACGACGGACAAGGTGTTCGCGCTGCTCGGCGACGCCACCATGCGGATGCTGCCGCGCGGCATCGACGAGTACCTGGAGCGCAGGCGGCGGATGGAGGAGAGCGGCACCGCCGCGACCCCGGCCGCGAGCACGTCCGGGCAGGGTGCCGGTGCGGTGGCCGCGCCGGCCGCCGGGGGGTCGGCCAAGGACAGCCGGGCCGCCAAGAAGGAGCTCCAGAAGGTCGAGCGGCAACTGGACAAGGTCTCCGAGCGGGAGACCAAGCTCCACGCCCAAATCGCCGATAACGCCACGGACTTCGGGAAGGTGGCCAAACTGGACGCCGAGCTCCGTGAACTGATCGGCGAGCGCGAGGAGTTGGAGATGCGCTGGCTGGAGCTCGCGGAGGATGCGTAGAGCTCCCGTGCAGGACGCATAACGGCCGGATTACGGCTATGTCTGCCCTTGGGGACAGCGACAGGGCCGGACCCGTGTGGTAGGGCGTCAGGGTGATAGAAAGGCTGGCCTCAGCACCATTTGGCGTGCCGAAAGTCAGTGAAGGGGGAAGCGCTGATGAGTCAGCCGCCCAACCAGCCGCCGCCCGGCGGCTTCGGAGCTCCGCAGGATCCACGGCAGGGCGGAGCGCCACAGCCACCGAACCAGCCACCGCAGCCACCGGGTCAGCCGCCGCAGGCCCAGCCCGGTTACGGCTACCCGGCCCAGGCCGGCCCCTACGGGCAGCCGGGTCCGTACGGACAGCCCGCCCAGCAGGGACCCTACGGACAGCAGCCCCAGCAGCCCCAGCAGCCGGGCCCCTACGGGCAGCCCACCCAGCCCGGTCAGGCGGGCCCTTACGGGACGCAGCCGCAGTACGGGTACCAGCAGCCGCCGACGCAGCCGCAGTTCCCCGCGGGACCGGGCGCGCCCGGCGGCGGGAACAAGCGCAACAAGCTCGTGGTGATCGTCGCCGCGGCCGTGGCCGCGCTGCTCGTCGCGGGCGGTGTCACCTGGGCCGTCGTCGGCGGTGGCGACGACGACAAGAAGTCCGGGGCGAAGGAGAAGCAGGACCCCAAGGCCTCCGCGTCCGCCCCGGTCAACCCGGGCAACGGCAGCGGCGACGGCCACGAGGGCAAGGAAGACCTCAACGCGGGCCGCCAGGCGGGCGAGGCGAAGGTCCTCTGGTACAAGGAGGCGCCGAAGGTCCCCGGTTCCGGCGGCGACGCCCCCGGCATGTGGGTCGACGGCGACATCGTGGTCAAGGCCGCGTACAAGCAGCTCCTCGCGTACAACGTGAAGACCGGCAAGATCGCGTGGAACGCCATCACGTTCCCGCAGAAGATCTGCTCCGCGACCCGGGAGGCCACCGACGACGGCAAGATCGTCGTGGCCTACATGGAGAGCGCGAAGAGCGGCGCCGACTGCAACCAGCTCCAGGTCGTCGACCTCAAGACGGGCGACAAGGGCTGGGGCAAGCCGGTCAAGAAGGAGGGCCTCTTCGACTTCGCGATGCGCAGCGAACTGGTCCTCGTCGGTGACGTGCTGATGGTCGGCCGCGACCAGTCCGGCACGGCGCTGCGGATGAGCGACGGCAAGAAGCTCTACGTCGCGGACAAGAAGGAAGAGGGCACCTGCTTCCCCAGCGGCTTCGCCGGCGGCAAGCAGCTCATCATGGCCCTGTCCTGCGGGGCGCGCACGCCCACCGAGCACGAAGAGCTGCAGCAGCTCGACCCGAGGACCGGCCGCGCCCTGTGGACCAAGAAGTTCCCCAAGGGCTGGCGCATCGACGCGGTCTACTCCGTGAGTCCCACGGTCGTGTACCTCAGCAATGAGGACAAGAAGAAGTGGAACATCACGGTCCTGAAGGAGAACAGCGACAGGACGCGCTCCGAGGTGATCTCCGACGACAACTTCGCGCCGGAGTGCGACAGTTCGTTCGTCAGTCGGTCGCTGGGCAGCTGCCTGGGCGCCACGGTCGACGACAACTACCTCTACCTGCCGACCGACGAGAAGGGCGGCGCGAACGAGATCGTCGCGACGAGCCTGGCCACCGGCAAGGAGGCCTGGCGCACCAAGTCGCCGACGGACGAAACGATGCTGCCGATGAAGGTCGAGAACGGCGAGCTGATCGCGTACGTCACCCCGTCCTACGACTCCGGCGGCCGCGTCGTCTCCATCGCCACGTCCGGCTCGCACAAGCCCAAGACCCTTCTGCGGCACCCGAAGGGCATGTCGAAGATCGAGGACGGCTTCCTGCCGAGGGACGTCGACTACGTGGACGGGCGCTTCTATGTCTCCGCCACGCACATCCTGAACAGTTCCGGCCAGTCGAAGCTCATGCTCGCCTACGGCAAGTGACGTGCCGCGCCGCCCCGCCCCCCGTCTCGACCGCTCTCGTCCCCAAGGAATAACGACGTCATGACCCAGCCGCCCCAGCCACCGAACCAGCCCCCGAACCAGCCCCCGCAGGGCGGCTTCGGCGCCCCGCAGGACCCTCCGCCCGGAGGCTTCGGCAAGGCCCCCGACCCCTCGTACGGCTACCCGCAGACCCCGGCCCCGCAGACCCCGCCGCCCCCGCAGACGCCGCCGCCCGCGGCTCCGCCGGCCCCTCCGGCGCCCCCGGCGGGCCAGCCGAACTACGGCTACCCCCAGACGCCCCCGGCCCCGCAGGTACCCCAGGGCTACGGGTACCCGACCCAGCCCGCGCAGCCCGCCCCGCCGCAGTACCAGCAGGGCTACCAGCAGCAGTACCAGCAGGGGTACCAGCAGCCCCCCACCATGCCGATGCAGCCGCAGCCCGGGAGCGGTCCCGGCGGCTCCGGCGGCGGCAAGAAGATCAGCAGCCAGATGATGATCATCGGCGCGGCGGTCGTGGCGATCGCGCTGATCGTCGGCGGCGGTGTCTTCTACGCCTCGACGAAGAACGACGACCCCAAGAACACCGCGCAGAGCTCCGGCGAGAAGGGCAAGGGCGGCAAGGGCGGCGAGGGCAAGGGCGGCGACAGCCTGCCCGGCCAGGGCAAGGCCAAGGAGAAGGTCCCGGCCGACCCCTCCGCCAAGGTCCTCATGCAGCTGCCCCAGCCGGAGATCCCCAAGGACCAGATCTGGAACGCCACGGGCTCGGTCCTGACCGATGACGTCTACGCCAAGTCCGGCGTCAACGAGCTGAACGGCTACGACCCGGACACCGGCAAGAAGAAGTGGACCGTCCCGCTCTCCGGCATGGCCTGCGCGATGTCGCCCGAGGTCACCGACGACGGCATCGTCGCGGTCGTCACCGAAGAGGCCAAGCGGAACAAGAAGGGCGACTACGAGCAGTGCTCCAACGTCTCCGCGGTCGACCTCAAGTCCGGTGACAAGCTCTGGACCAAGAGCGTCGACACCAACGGCGTGAAGGCGACGTTCAAGGAAGTCACCATCTCCGGCACCACGATCGCCGCCGGTGCGGGCACCTCCAGCGGCGGCGCCGCCTGGGACGTCAAGGGCAACCAGCTGTGGAAGCCGAAGGTCGGCAAGTGCGAGGACGTCGGCTACGCGGGCGGCGACCAGCTGGTCGCGGTCCGCAAGTGCGGTACGTACGGTGACCAGACGCTGAAGGTCCAGCTCCTCGACCCGAAGACCGGCGACGAGAAGTGGACGTACCCGATCGCCCCCGGCGTCGACAACGCCAAGATCATCTCGACGAATCCGGTCGTCTTCGGCCAGGACACCACCGAGATCACCGCCTCCGGCGCCACCGACGTCTTCTCGCTCGGCAGCAACGGCAAGCTGCGCGCGAAGATCTCGCTGGAGGACGGGAAGTACGAGCACGACTGCGGCGTCAACATGGTCCACAACTGCACGGCGATCACCGTCGGCAACGACCGGCTGTACGTCCCGACGAAGCAGCACGACGGCAGCGGCGAGAGCTACAGCCGGACCAACGAGATCGTCTCCTTCTCGCTGGCCACCGGCAAGCCGACCAGCGACCGCGCGATCGCGGGCGACGACGGCGAGATCTTCCCGGTCCGCATGGACGGCGGCAACGTCATCGCGTACAAGGCGCACAGCTACAAGCAGGGTGCCCAGATCGTCTCGCTCGACGGCAAGACGATGAAGGAGACCAAGCTCCTGGAGACCCCGGGCACCGAGTCGGTCACCGGGGCGATCAGCGGCCTGGTCCCGAAGTCCAACGAACTCCTCTACGGGGACGGGCACCTCTTCCTCGGCAAGAAGCTCCTGAGCAGGCCCTACTCGAAGGACGAGAAGGAGTACGTGGCGCTCGGCTTCATCGCGAAGTAGCCGGGAAGCGCGGGACATCACCGATTCACGCACGGCGGCGGCCGCCCCCCACCCCCCACCCGGGGCGGCCCCCCCCCGGCGCGGACCACCCAGCACTTCCCAACGCCCCCCAACGGCACGGATTTAGGCATTCCGGGCCGCTTCTGGCCGGTAGGGGGCGCGTAACGTCGAACAAGCGTGTAGCTTCCGGGGGATGGTGGGCCGGGGGGCCCGCGGTCCACGGGGAGCGGGAGAGCAGGGCGACCGGTGGATCTGGGGATCAGTCGGGGAATTGGGGGGTTGCTATGGGTGTGCGGCTCATGGTGGTCGACGATCATCGACTGCTCGCCGAGGCCCTCGCCTCGGCACTGAAGCTGCGCGGGCACCGGGTGCTCGCCGCCGCCGCGCCCGCCGCGGGAGCGGCGGAACTGGTCATCAGCAGGGCCCCGGAGGTCTGCCTCCTGGGCACGGCGACGCCCGCCGAACCGGGCATGTTCGACCCGGTCGTGAAGATCAAGCGGGACCGGCCGCAGGTGGCGGTGGTGGTGCTCGGTCCGGTGCCGAGCCCGCGCGGGATCGCCGCGGCCTTCGCCTCCGGCGCCTCCGGTTACGTACGCCACGACGAGCGCATCGAGGGAGTGGAGCGCGCCATCATGAAGGCGCGCGCGGGAGAGGCGGCCGTCTCGCCGCAGCTGCTGCAGGGTGCCTTCAGCGAGCTGCTCAACCCGGCCGCGCAGCCCGACGACGAGGGGCAGCGCCTCCTGCAGATGCTGACGCCCCGCGAGGTCGAGGTCCTGGTGCGGGTCGCGGACGGCGAGGACACCCGGCTGATCGCCGCCGGCATGGGGATAGCTCCCAGCACCGCGCGTACGCATGTGCAGCGGGTCCTGATGAAGCTGGGCGTCGGCTCGCGCCTGGAGGCCGCCGCGCTCGCCGCGCGCACGGGTCTCCTGGAGCGCGCCGAGCGCCCCACGTCGCTCTACGAGAACAACGGCGACGGCCCCGACGGCGCGCAGACGGCGAAGGGGCCCGAGCCACCGCGGTGACCCGGGCCCCTTCGCACGGGGCGGACGAGGGGCTACTCGTCCTCCGGCGGCCCCTCGGCGGGCGCCACCATCGGGCGCAGCCACAGCCACACCAGGAAGAAGAGCCCGAGAGCGAGCATCGCGAGCCCCGTCCACAGGTTGATGTTGATGTCCTCGGCCTTCTTCAGGTCGGCGTCGGACGCGGTGATCCCGGCGATCGTCACGATGATCCCGTAGACGACGAACAGGCCGCCGATGATCCGCCTGATGTCGAAGAGGCGGGCCGCGGTGGCGGACTTGGCCTCCAGGTCGGAGACTTCCTTGCGCAGGTCGGACATGGTCTTCGGTCCTCCGATCGGGGCTAGAACGAGTACGGGACGTAGCAGGCCGCGGCGAGGACGACGGCGCCCCAGCCGAGCAGCGCCGGCTTGCGGTACCAGGCGTCGTCACCCGCCTCGACACCGTCGCCCTCCCCGTCCGGCGAGACCGTCCCGTAGACCAGACCGGCCAGCTCCGCCTCCGGCTTGGGCGCGGTGAACAGGGAGACGGCGACCATCACGACGGCTCCGGCGGCGAAACCGACCATCGCCGAGACGAAGTTGGCGCCCTGGTCGGACGGGATGCCGATGATGCCCTGCTTGTAGATCCAGAAGTAGTTGACCATCGCGGCCGTGGTGCCCGCGAGCAGTCCCCAGACACCGGACTTCATCGAGGCCCGCTTCCAGAACATGCCGATGATGAAGACGACGAACATCGGGACGTTGAAGAACGAGAAGAGCGTCTGCAGGTAGCTCATGATGTTCGAGAACGACGAGGCGATGAAGGCCGTGCCGATCGAGGCGAGCACACCGAGGGCGGTGATGAGCCGGCCGAACTTCAGGTAGTAGCCGTCCTCCTGGCCCCTCTTCACGTACTTCGCCCAGATGTCGTACGTGAACACGGTGTTGAAGGAGGAGACGTTCGCCGCCATGCCCGCCATGAACGCGGCGAGCAGGCCGGTGACCGCGATGCCGAGGACGCCGTTGGGCAGCAACTCCTGCATCAGATAGGGAATCGCGTCGTTGTACGTGAGATCCGAACCCGCCGTGCCGATCTTGGGGACGAGGACGGCGGCGACCAGGCCCGGGATCATCACCGCGAAGACGATGAAGATCTTCGGGAAGGCGGCGATCAGCGGAGTGCGCTGGGCGGCGCTCAGGTTCTTCGCGGAGAGCGCGCGCTGCACCTCGGCGAAGTTCGTCGTCCAGTAGCCGAAGGAGAGCACGAAGCCCAGGCCGAGGATGATCGTCAGCCAGTTGGCGCCGAGCGGGTTGGCGTCACCGATGCCCGTACCGCCCCAGGCGGTCATGAAGTTGTCGCCGTGCTGCTTCTCGATCGAGCCGGACAGGCCGTCCCAGCCGCCGACCTTCTTCAGGCCGATGACGCAGATGGGTATCAGCGCGGCGAGGATCACGAAGAACTGCAGGACCTCGTTGTAGATCGCCGAGGAGAGACCGCCGATGGTGATGTACGCGAGCACGAACAGGCCCGCGACGACGATCGCCACCCACTGCGGCCAGCCGAGCAGCGCCTCGACGACGATCGAGAGGGCGTAGAGGTTCACGCCCGCGATGAGGATCGCCGCGAACGCGAAGAGCGCCGAGCTGAGCAGGTGCGCCGACCTGTCGAAGCGCTGGAGCAGGAACTCGGGGACGGAACGGACCTTGCTGCGGTAGTAGAAGGGCATCATGACCAGGCCCAGGAAGACCATGGCAGGGATGGCGCCGATCCAGTACCAGTGGACGACCGCGACGCCGTACTGCGCGCCGGTGGCCGCCATGCCGAGGATCTCGGTGGCGCCCAGGTTCGCGGCGACGAAGGCGAGACCGGTGACCCAGGCGGGCAGGGAGCGGCCCGACAGGAAGAAGTCGAGGCTGGTCTTCACGGAGCGCCGGGCGGCGAAGCCGATGCCGAGGACCACGGCGAAGTAGATCGCCAGGATCGCGTAGTCGAGGCCGTTGGTGGGCAGCCGAAGCCCCTCGGCCAGGGTTTGTGTCGGGGACTGCATGTGAACTCGCTTCGTTGCGCGAACGGATCAGACCGGAACCTACGCCCCTTGCTTCAATAACTGAACAGTTCTGTTGGTGTTCTTTGTTTGATTGTGATCGAGGCGACCGTCGGCCCCAGGGGCTCCGGCGAGGCGTGCGGGCATTGACGGAGCTGTTGGCTTGTGGTTTGTTATGTTCGGTTCTGTTGGATGGGTGGTGAGGAGCCCCGGACGTGAAGAAGACCTCGACCCGTCTCGCCGACGGTCGTGAGCTCATCTACTACGACGAGCGCGACGACGCCGTGCGCGACGCCGTCGACCGGCGCCCGCTCGGGCCCGTCTCGACCACGTCGCAGATCCGACGGGACCGCCTCCTGGGCGACTCCGTCGCCATCGCCTCGCACCGCCAGGGCCGCACCTACCACCCGCCGGCCGACGAGTGCCCGCTCTGCCCCTCCGCCGAGGGCAGGCGCAGCGAGATCCCCGACTCCTCGTACGACGTCGTGGTCTTCGAGAACCGCTTCCCCTCGCTCGCGGGCGACGCGGGCCGCTGCGAGGTCGTCTGCTTCACCTCCGACCACGACGCGTCCTTCGCGGACCTCACGCCCGAGCAGGCCGGGCTCGTCCTGGAGGCCTGGACCGACCGCACCGCCGAGCTCTCCCAGCTGGACTCGGTGGAGCAGGTGTTCTGCTTCGAGAACCGCGGCGCCGAGATCGGCGTGACCCTCGGCCACCCGCACGGGCAGATCTACGCGTACCCCTTCGTCACCCCGCGCACGGACCTGATGCTCCGCTCGCTCGCCGCGTTCAAGGAGACGACGGGCGGCCGCAACCTCTTCGACGACCTCGTCGCCGAGGAGAGCGCGGGCGAGCGGGTCGTCCTGGCGGGCGAGCACTGGGTGGCCTTCGTGCCCTACGCCGCGCACTGGCCCTACGAAGTGCACCTCTACCCCAGGCGCCGGGTGCCCGACCTGCTCGCGCTCGACGAGGCGGCGCGCACGGAGTTCCCGCGGATCTATCTGGAACTCCTGCGGCGCTTCGACCGGATCTTCGGCGAGGGGGAGACCTCCACCCCCTACATCGCCGCCTGGCACCAGGCGCCGTTCGGGACGCTGGAGGGACACGACGGGATCAACCGGGACGACTTCGCCCTCCACCTCGAACTTTTCACGATCCGCCGCACTTCGGGCAAGCTGAAGTTCCTCGCGGGTTCCGAATCCGGCATGAGTGTGTTCATCAACGACGTGCCGCCGGAAGCCGCGGCCCAGCGACTGCGAGAGGTAGCGAGTTCATGAGCGGTAAGTACCTGGTCACCGGTGGTGCGGGCTACGTCGGAAGTGTGGTGGCCCAGCATCTGATCGAGGCCGGGCACGAGGTGACCGTCCTCGACAACCTCTCGACGGGCTTTCGCGAAGGCGTCCCCGCGGGCGCCTCGTTCATCGAGGGCGACATCCGCGATGCCGCCAAGTGGCTGGACTCCTCCTACGACGCCGTGCTCCACTTCGCCGCCTTCTCGCAGGTCGGCGAGTCCGTCGTGAAGCCCGAGAAGTACTGGGACAACAACGTCGGCGGCACCATGGCGCTGCTCGCCGCGATGCGCGACGCCGACGTGCGCAGGCTGGTCTTCTCCTCCACCGCCGCGACGTACGGCGAGCCCGTGAACACCCCCATCACGGAGACCGACCCCACCGCCCCCACCTCCCCCTACGGCGCCTCCAAGCTCGCCGTCGACCACATGATCACCGGAGAGGCCGCCGCGCACGGCCTGGCCGCCGTCTCGCTGCGCTACTTCAACGTCGCGGGCGCGTACGGCGACTGCGGCGAGCGCCACGACCCCGAGTCGCACCTCATCCCGCTCGTCCTCCAGGTCGCCCAGGGCAGGCGCGAGGCGATCAGCGTCTTCGGCGACGACTACCCGACCCCGGACGGCACCTGCGTCCGCGACTACATCCACGTCGCCGACCTCGCCGAGGCCCACCTCCTCGCCGTCGAGGCCGCCACCCCCGGCGAGCACCTCATCTGCAACCTCGGCAACGGCAACGGCTTCTCCGTACGCGAGGTCATCGAGACCGTCCGCAAGGTCACCGGCCACCCGATCCCCGAGGTCACGGCCCCGCGCCGCGGCGGCGACCCGGCGGTCCTCGTCGCCTCCGCCGCCACCGCGCGCGAGAAGCTCGGCTGGCAGCCGTCCCGCGCGGACCTCGCGGACATCGTCGCCGACGCCTGGGCGTTCGCCCGGCGCTGAGAGCCTGTCTTTGAACCCCCGCCTGCGCCCCGACGCTCGGCACGCACGCTCGGCGCACGGAGCCCCAGGACAGGTGGCTCCGCCACATGACCTGGGGCTCCGCACACCGATCGCACGCACCGAACGCCGCTGCGCCCGCGCTTCGCGCGGACGACGGGGGTTCAAAGACAGGCTCTGACCGTAATCAAGGGGTAACTGATGGACGTAGCAGGGAAGTTCGCCGAGCTGTACGGGTACGCGGCGGAGGGGGTCTGGTCGGCCCCGGGCCGGGTCAACCTCATCGGCGAGTACACGGACTTCAACGAGGGCTTCGTGCTGCCGCTCGCGCTGCCGCACACCGCGGTGGCGGCGGTGGCGCGCCGCACCGACGGCACCCTGCGGCTCCACTCCGCGGACATCGACGCCCCCCTCGCCGAACTGCGCGTCGACGATCTGGCGCCCCTGTCGAAGTACGGACAGGGCGGCTGGGCCGCCTACCCGGCGGGTGTGGTGTGGGCGCTGCGGGACGCGGGCCACGCGGTCTCCGGCGGCGCCGACATCCACCTCGCCTCGACCGTGCCGACCGGCGCGGGCCTGTCCTCGTCCGCCGCCCTGGAGGTCGTCACGGCACTCGCCCTGAACGACCTGTACCAACTCGGCCTCACCCGGCCCGAGTTGGCGGTCCTCGCCCAGCGCGCCGAGAACGACTTCGTCGGCGTCCCGTGCGGCGTGATGGACCAGATGGCCTCCGCGTGCGCCACGGACGGCCACGCCCTGCACCTGGACTGCCGTGACCTGGCGATACGTCAGATCCCCTTCGACCTCGCCGCGCACGGCCTGCGACTGCTCGTCGTCGACACCCGGGTCAAGCACGAGCTGGGGGACGGCGCGTACGCGGAGCGGCGGGCAGGATGCGAGGAGGGCGCGCGCATCCTGGGCGTCTCCCACCTGCGGGACGTGGCGTACGAGGGGCTCCCCGCCGCTCTGGCGAAGCTGCCGGACGACAGGATCCGTCGCTACGTACGGCACATCGTGTCGGACAACCGCCGCGTCGAGCGCGTCATCGGCCTGCTGGCCGCCGGTGACGTCCGCGGGATCGGCCCGGTCCTCACCGAGGGCCACGCCTCGCTCCGCGACGACCTGCGCATCTCCTGCCCCGAGCTGGACCTGGTGGTGACCTCGGCGAACGCGGCGGGCGCCCTCGGCGCGCGGATGACCGGCGGCGGCTTCGGCGGCTCTGCGCTCGTCCTGGCCGAGGCGGCGGACGCGGACACGGTGACGAAGTCGGTCCTCGACGCCTTCGACGCGGCGGGCCGCACGGCGCCCCGGGTGTTCCCTGCGGTGGCGTCGGCGGGGGCGCGCAGGGAGGCGTGAACCCCGCTCGGCAGACGGGTTCTCAGCCCAGCCGCTTGGTGAGCGTGAACTCCTTGACGCCCTCGGGGTAGTCGGGGATCACGCTCACCAGCTCGTACCCCTGATTGCGGTAGAAACCCGGGGCCTGGAAGTCCCAGGTCTCCACGCGGGAGCTGAGGCAGCCGCGGTCCTCGCGGGCCACGCGTTCCGCTTCGGCCAGCAGCCGGGAGCCGAGGCCCGCGCCGCGGTGGCGGCCGTCGACCCAGAGGTGGTCGACGTGCAGCCAGCGGGCCCAGGTGTACGCGGCGAGGCCCGCCGCGAGGCCGCCCGCCTCGTCCAACGCCCACAGGGCCAGCGGCACTTCCTGGTCCTCGCGGGTGCCGCGCAGGGCGCGGAGCTCCGGTGATGCCGCCGTGTTCGTCTCGCTCAGCCGCGAATGAAGCAGAGCGAGCCGCTCCTTGTCGACTCCCGTCTCCATACGAAACATACGGCTCACCATAAACGCGCTGGCCAATCAGTTCTGCAAATCACCTTCCGCTCCCGCCGTCCGGCCCTACTCTGAAGGGCAGTGCCGGTGGGGGCCGGTACTGATCAGGGGGCGAGACAGTCGGGTACGGCGCCCGGCGTGGGGGTGGCGCTCACAGCACGGCGGCGGCCGTGCGGCCGCGTTGTCTCCCGCCCCGGGCGCCGTACCCGCACCAACCGTTCTCCGATGAAGGGGTATCCCCTGCTCCTTGGCAGGAGCGTGGGGGAGGGGGTTTCTGTGGTTCGCATTCGAGTCCTGGTCGTCGACGACCACCGCATCTTCGCCGAGTCGCTGGCCGCCGCACTCGCGGCCGAACCCGACGTCGACGTGTCCGCGGCGGGCAGCGGTCCCGCCGCGCTGCGCTGTCTGGAACGGGCGGTCACCGAAGGGCGCAGGTACGACGTGCTGCTCGTCGACGCCGACCTCGGCGGCACCGCGAGCGCCCTGCAGGGCTTCCGTCCGGCCGTACCCGTCCAGGAGAACAACGCCGACGGGCTCGTCGACGGCATCTCCCTGGTGGCGGGCGTCCGTTCGGGCCAGCCCGCCGTGCGCACCGTGGTGCTGGCCGAGAAGGACGACCCGCGCCGTGCGGCGCTCGCCCTGCAGGCGGGTGCCTCGGGCTGGGTCGCCAAGGACTGCTCGCTGTCCCGGCTGCTCACGGTCATACGGGGCGTCCTGCGCGACGAGACGCACCTGCCGCCCGCCCTGCTCACCGGCGTGCTGCGCGAGCTGACCGCCGCCCGCAAGCACCGCACCGAGTCCGAGCGCCTGGTGGAGTCGCTGACCCCGCGCGAGCGCGAGGTGCTGCGCTGCATGGTCGCGGGCCTGGGCCGCAAGGCCGTCGCCGAGCGGCTCTTCCTCTCCCCGCACACGGTGCGCACCCACATGCAGAACGTGCTGGGGAAGCTGGGCGTGCACTCCACGCTCGCCGCGGTGGCGCTGGCCCGGCGCGCGGGCGTCGGCCCGGCCGACCTAGCCGGGGATGTTGTCGAACGGGGCGGTCAACTGGCGTAGCAGCGCGGCCAGTTCGCCTCGCTGGGCGCGGGAGAGCTCCGCGAGGATGGCCCGCTCCTGTTCGAGCAGCCCGGCGAGGGCCTGGTCCGCGCGGTCCTGTCCCTCGGCGGTGAGGCGGACGAGGACGCCGCGCCGGTCGCTCGGGTCGGGCAGGCGCTCGACGAGCCCCTTCTTCGCCAGGCGGTCGATGCGGTTCGTCATCGTGCCGGACGTGACGAGCGTCTGGGTCAGGAGCTGGCCGGGCGAGAGCTGGTAGGGCGCGCCCGCGCGCCGCAGCGACGTCAGGACGTCGAACTCCCAGGGCTCCAGGTTGTGCTCGGAGAAGGCGAGTCTGCGGGCGCGGTCCAGGTGCCGCGCGAGCCTGCTCACGCGGCTGAGCACCTCGAGTGGTTCCACGTCGAGGTCAGGGCGCTCCCGGCGCCACGCTGCGACCAGCCGATCGACCTCGTCCTCCATGACGATCAGTGTAGGGGGTCTGTCGACATGAAGTCTCTTGACATCGAGATACTTGGTGGTGAAGATGGCTAAGGGAGTCGTTCCCCGCGTCGTCTTCGAGGAGGCCCTCCATGCCCGCAGCAGCCGCCACCTGGGACCCCCACCAGTACCTCCGCCACGCGGACCACCGCTCGCGCCCCTTCGTCGACCTGCTCGCCCGGGTGCCCGCACTCCCTGCCACCGGCCGCCCGCCCCGCATCGCCGACCTCGGCTGCGGCCCGGGCAACGTCACCCGGCTCCTCGCCGAGCGCTGGCCCACCGCACACATCACCGGCTTCGACAACTCCCCGGAGATGCTCGCCAGGGCGGAGCGCCTGGCGGGCCCCACGGCCGGCGGCGGCCGCCTCGACTTCGCCCCCGCCGACGCCACGCGGTGGACCCCGGCCCGGGCCACGTACGACCTGATCCTCTCCAACGCGACCCTCCAGTGGGTCCCCGGCCACCCCGGTTCCTTCCCCGCCTGGACCGACGCCCTGGTGCCCGGCGGCACCTTCGCCTTCCAGGTGCCCGGCAACTTCGACGCCCCCAGCCACGTGCTGATGCGGGAACTCGCCGCCTCACCCCGCTGGCGCGACCGCCTCGGCGAGGCCCTGCGCCACGCGGACGCGGTCCTCACGCCGGGGGAGTACCTGGAGCGGCTCGCGGATCTCGACTGCGAGGTCGACGCCTGGGAGACGACCTACCAGCACCTCCTGCCCGGCGACGACCCGGTCCTCGACTGGGTGAAGGGCACGGGCCTGCGCCCGGTCCTGACGGCCCTGGCGGACGACCCGGCGGCGACGGAGTCGTTCCTGGCCGAGTACCGGACCCTCCTGCGCGAGGCCTACCCGTCCACGCCCCACGGCACGGTCTTCCCGTTCCGGCGGGTGTTCGCGGTGGCCCGCAAGGCGTGAGGCGAAGGTCAGCTCTTGCGGTGGCCTATCAGGCGCGGCTTCGGCTCCAGGCCGTCCAGGCCGTGCCAGGCCAGGTTGACCAGATGGGCGGCCACCTCCGCCTTCTTCGGTTTGCGGACGTCCAGCCACCACTGGCCCGTCAGCGCGACCATGCCGACCAGCGCCTGCGCGTACAGCGGCGCCAGCTTCTGGTCGAAGCCGCGGCCCTTGAACTCCTGGCCCAGGATGTCCTCGACCTGCGTCGCGATGTCGGAGATCAGGGACGCGAAGGTGCCGGTGGACTGCGCCACCGGCGAATCGCGGACCAGGATGCGGAAGCCGTCCGTGTACGTGTCGATGTAGTCGAGGAGGGCGAAGGCCGCCTGTTCGAGGAGCTCGCGCGGGTGGCCCGCCGTCAGTGCCCCCGTCACCATGTCGAGCAGCGCCCGCATCTCGCGGTCCACGACCACCGCGTACAGGCCCTCCTTGCCGCCGAAGTGCTCGTACACGACCGGCTTGGAGACCCCGGCCTTCGCCGCGATCTCCTCCACCGACGTGCCCTCGAAGCCCTTGGCGGCGAAGAGCGTGCGGCCGATGTCCAGCAGCTGTTCCCGGCGCTCGGCGCCCGTCATACGGGTCCGCCGGGCCCGCCGGGGCTGCTTCTCTTTGCTGGAGGGGCTGGGATTGCTGGAGTCGGTCGCCACGTCGTCAATCATGCCGCGTCTGACGCGTGTGCCTCGCGGCGGGCATCGGCCGCACCCCCGGACCTGCGGCGCGCGTCGATGCGCGACTGCGAGGGCCACCGCACGTCGGACGCCCAGCCCAGCTGCTCGCACCAGCGGATGATCCGCGCGGAGGAGTCGATCTGGCCCTTCATCACGCCGTGCCGCGCCGACGTCGGGTCGGCGTGGTGCAGGTTGTGCCAGGACTCGCCGCAGGACAGCACCGCGAGCCACCACACGTTGCCCGAGCGGTCACGGGACTTGAAGGGACGCTTGCCCACCGCGTGACAGATCGAGTTGATCGACCACGTGACGTGGTGCAGCAGCGCGACGCGGACCAGCGAACCCCAGAAGAAGGCCGTGAACGCGCCCCACCACGACATCGTCACAAGGCCGCCCACCAGCGGCGGGACACCCAGCGACACGATCGTCCAGAACAGGAACTGCCGGGAGATCCGCCGGATCGCCGGGTCCCTGAGCAGATCAGGGGCGTACTTCTCCTGCGACGTCCGCTCCTCGTCGAACATCCAGCCGATGTGCGCCCACCACAGGCCCTTCATCAGCGCCGGGACCGTCTCGCCGAACCGCCAGGGGGAGTGCGGGTCGCCCTCCGCGTCGGAGAACTTGTGGTGCTTGCGGTGGTCGGCCACCCAGCGGACCAGCGGGCCCTCCACCGCCATCGACCCCGCCACCGCGAGCGCGATCCGCAGCGGCCGCTTCGCCTTGAAGGAACCGTGCGTGAAGTAGCGGTGGAAGCCGATGGTGATGCCGTGGCAGCCCAGGAAGTACATGAAGACGAGCAGGCCGAGATCCAACCAGCTCACCCCCCACCCCCAGGCCAGCGGCACGGCCCCCAGCACGGCGATGAAGGGAACGACGATGAAGAGGAGCAGGGTGAGCTGTTCGAGTGAGCGCTTCTGCTCGCCGCCCAGTGTCGCGGGGGGCAGCGGGGCGCCGGGGGCACCGGTCGTCCGCGAAGCGTTTTCGATCACATCGGTGTCGGAGTACGCATCGGAGCTTGTCGTCATGGGCACGTCCACTGTGGGGTCGAGGGCTGAGGTGGGATCAGTGCACGGGCACGGTTCCCGCAGCGGCTGCCAGGCCGCGTTTCCTACGGTTCCGTAACCTACGGCGACGTAAGTATGGCAGTGCGGAGCTCCGCGGCAAGAGGCCGCGAGGTCCGGGCCCGGAGTGACACCTATCCTGGGGATCGGTCGGACAGCGCGGTCCGCTCTGTATCTCCCCCGGGTACCCATATCCCCACCGGGGACCCCTCCCAGTCTTGAAGCGCTTCAACACTGCAAGGAGCCGCACCTGTGAGCAGTGCCGACGACCAGGGCCAGCAGGCCAACAGCAACGCCAGCACCGAGCTGCGCGCCGACATCCGCCGCCTGGGCGACCTGCTCGGCGAGACCCTCGTACGCCAGGAGGGGCCCGAACTCCTCGAACTGGTCGAAAAGGTCCGCAGTCTGACGCGCGAGGACGGCGAGGCCGCCGCCAAGCTCCTCGGCGGCACGGAACTGGAGACCGCGGCCAAGCTGGTCCGCGCCTTCTCCACGTACTTCCATCTGGCGAACGTCACCGAGCAGGTCCACCGCGGCCGCGAGCTGCGCGCCCGGCGCGCGGCCGAGGGCGGACTGCTCTCCCGCACCGCGGACCGCCTCAAGGACGCCGACCCCGAGCACCTGCGCCAGACCGTGCAGCACCTCAACGTGCGCCCCGTCTTCACCGCGCACCCCACCGAGGCCGCCCGCCGCTCCGTGCTCAACAAGCTCCGCCGCATCGCCGAGCTCCTGGAGACCCCGGTCATCGAGTCCGACCGGCGCCGCCACGACACCCGACTGGCCGAGAACATCGACCTCGTCTGGCAGACCGACGAGCTCCGCGTGGTGCGCCCCGAGCCCGCCGACGAGGCCCGCAACGCCATCTACTACCTCGACGAGCTGCACGCCGGCGCCGTCGGGGACGTCCTGGAAGACCTCACCGCCGAACTGGAACGCGTCGGCGTCGAGCTGCCCGAAGGCACCCGCCCCCTCAGCTTCGGCACCTGGATCGGCGGCGACCGCGACGGCAACCCCAACGTGACCCCGCAGGTCACCTGGGACGTCCTCATCCTCCAGCACGAGCACGGCATCAACGACGCCGTCGACATGATCGACGAGCTGCGCGGCTTCCTCTCCAACTCCATCCGCTACACCGGAGCCACCGAGGAACTGCGCGCCTCCCTCCAGTGCGACCTGGAGCGGCTGCCCGAGATCAGCCCCCGCTACAAGCGCCTCAACGCCGAGGAGCCCTACCGCCTCAAGGCCACCTGCATCCGGCAGAAGCTGGAGAACACCAAGCAGCGCCTGGCCAAGGGCACCCCGCACGAGGAGGGCCGCGACTACCTCGGCACCACCGAGCTCCTGCACGACCTCACGCTCATCCAGACCTCGCTGCGCGAGCACAAGGGCGCCCTCTTCGCCGACGGCCGGATGAACCGCACCATCCGCACCCTCGCCGCCTTCGGCCTCCAGCTGGCCACCATGGACGTACGCGAACACGCCGACGCCCACCACCACGCGCTCGGCCAGCTCTTCGACCGCCTCGGCGAGGAGTCCTGGCGGTACGCGGACATGCCCCGCGAATACCGCCAGAAGCTCCTCGCCAAGGAGCTGCGGTCGCGCCGCCCGCTCGGCCCGTCCCCGGCGCCCGTGGACGCCGCGGGCGAGAAGACCCTCGGCGTCTTCCTCACCGTCAAGAAAGCCCTCGAAGTCTTCGGACCCGAGGTCATCGAGTCGTACATCATCTCGATGTGCCGGGGCGCCGACGACGTGTTCGCGGCGGCCGTGCTGGCGCGCGAGGCGGGCCTCATCGACCTGCACGCCGGATGGGCCAAGATCGGCATCGTGCCGCTCCTGGAGACCACCGACGAGCTGCGCGCCGCCGACGTCATCCTCGACGAGATGCTCGCCGACCCCTCGTACCGCAGGCTCGTGGCACTCCGGGGCGACGTCCAGGAAGTCATGCTCGGCTACTCGGACTCCTCCAAGTTCGGCGGCATCACCACCTCGCAGTGGGAGATCCACCGCGCCCAGCGCAGGCTCCGCGACGTCGCCCACCGCTATGGCGTGCGCCTGCGCCTCTTCCACGGCCGCGGCGGCACCGTCGGCCGCGGCGGCGGCCCCTCCCACGACGCGATCCTCGCCCAGCCCTGGGGCACCCTGGAGGGCGAGATCAAGGTGACCGAGCAGGGCGAGGTCATCTCCGACAAGTACCTCGTGCCGTCACTGGCCAGGGAGAACCTGGAGCTGACGGTCGCCGCCACGCTGCAGGCCTCCGCCCTGCACACGGCTCCCCGCCAGTCCGACGAGGCCCTCGCCCGCTGGGACGCCGCCATGGACGTGGTGAGCGACGCGGCCCACACCGCCTACCGCAAGCTCGTCGAGGACCCGCACCTGCCCTCGTACTTCCTCGCGTCGACGCCGGTGGACCAGCTCGCCGAGCTCCACCTGGGCTCGCGCCCCTCGCGCCGCCCCGGCTCGGGCGTCTCGCTCGACGGCCTGCGCGCCATCCCGTGGGTCTTCGGCTGGACCCAGTCGCGGCAGATCGTGCCCGGCTGGTTCGGCGTCGGCTCGGGCCTCAAGGCCCTGCGCGAGGCGGGCCTGGACACCGTCCTCGACGAGATGCACGAGCACTGGCACTTCTTCCGCAACTTCATCTCCAACGTCGAGATGACGCTCGCGAAGACGGACCTGCGAATCGCCCGACACTATGTGGACACCCTCGTGCCGGACGAGCTCAAGCACGTCTTCACCACGATCGAGGAAGAGCACGAGCTGACGGTGCGTGAGGTCCTGCGGATCACGGGTGGGGACGAACTCCTCGGCTCTCACCCGGCGCTGCAGCAGACCTTCGCGATCCGCGACGCCTACCTGGACCCGATCTCCTACCTTCAGGTCGCGCTCCTGAAGCGGCAGCGGGATGCCGCGGCGGCGGGCGAGGAGCCGGACCCGTTGCTCGGGAGGGCGCTGCTGCTCACCGTCAACGGGGTGGCCGCGGGGCTTCGCAACACGGGCTGACGCCCCCGGCCCACGTGACAGGGCCCCGCATCGCTTCGGCGGTGCGGGGCCCTGTCTGTCGTATGTCGGCTGCGGGTCCGTCGTGGCTGGTCGCGCAGTTCCCCGCGCCCCTGAGGCGGCGCTTGCGCGCCCCTCAGGAGTTGTACGTGCTCTGTGCCCGCTCAAGGCCCTCCGTGACCAGGGACTCGACCGCGTCGGCCGCCCGGTCCACGAAGTAGTCGAGCTCCTTGCGTTCCGTGGCGGAGAAATCCTTCAGGACGAAGTCCGCCACCTGCATCCGGCCCGGCGGGCGACCGATGCCGAACCGCACCCGGTGGTAGTCGGCGCCCATCGCCTTCGTCATCGACTTCAGACCGTTGTGGCCGTTGTCGCCGCCGCCCAGCTTCAGGCGCAGCGCGCCGTAGTCGATGTCCAGCTCGTCGTGGACCGCGACGATGTGCTCGGTCGGCACCTTGTAGAAATCGCGGAGCGCCGTCACCGGGCCGCCGGAGACATTCATGTACGACATCGGCTTCACGAGGATCACCCGACGGCTCGCCGGACCCGGGGCACCGATCCGGCCCTCGACCACCTGCGCCTGAGCCTTCCCGGCCCGCTTGAACTTGCCGCCCATGCGGTGCGCGAGCAAATCGGCCACCATGAACCCCACGTTGTGCCGGTTCATGGCGTAGTCGGGGCCCGGATTGCCGAGGCCCGCGATCAGCCAGGGAGCGCTGGCGTCCGTCGTCACGTGCATGTCTCCTTCATACGCCCATGTCCGGTGCGCACGCGGCAGCCGCCGCCCCCCTCAGGGAGCGACGGCTGTCGCGGTACGCGTGTGGTCGGCGAGGCTCAGGCCTCGGCGGCCGCGTCGTCGGCGGCACCCTCGGCCGGGGCCTCCTCGGCCTGCGCGGCCAGGACCTGCAGGACGACGGCGTCCTCGTCGATGGCCAGCGTGGAGCCGGCGGGCAGCGGGATGTCCTTCGCGAGGATGGACGCGCCGGCCTCCAGGCCCGCGATGGAGACGGTGACCTCGCTCGGGATGTGCGTGGCCTCGGCCTCGACCGGCAGGGTGCTCAGGACGTGCTCGAGCAGGTTGCTGCCCGGCGCCAGCTCGCCCTCGGTGTGGACCGGGATCTCGACCGTGACCTTCTCGCCGCTGCGGACGAGGAGCAGGTCGACGTGCTTCAGGATGCCGATGCGGAGGACGTCACGCTGAACGGCCTTCGGGATGGCCAGCTGGGTCTTGCCGTCGACGTCCAGGGAGATCAGGACGTTCGGCGTACGCAGCGCCAGGAGCAGGTCGTGGCCCGGGAGCGACAGGTGGACCGGCTCGGCACCGTGGCCGTAGAGAACGCCGGGGACCTTGTCCTCGCGGCGCAGACGGCGGGCGGCGCCCTTGCCGAACTCGGTGCGGGTCTCGGCGGAAAGCTTGACCTCAGGCATGTGCACTCCTCGTACAACAGGTGTCGGATGGGGTTACCCGGCCATACGACTGGCCTGCTACGAAGAGCGCGTCGATAACGGACCGCCGCACAGAAAAAGTGCGGCCTCCCTCGCCGAGCAACTCCGTGAGTCTACCCGGCGGGGAGGCCGCCCCAGAAATCGATCTTCAGATCGAGCGTCCGGTCACTGCTCCTCGAAGAGGCTCGTCACCGAACCGTCCTCGAAGACCTCGCGCACGGCGTTCGCGATCGTCGGCGCGATCGAGAGCACCGTGATCTTGTCGAGCTCCAGCTCACCCGGCGTCGGCAGCGTGTCCGTGAAGACGAACTCGCTGACCTTCGAGTTCTTCAGGCGGTCCGCGGCGGGACCCGAAAGCACACCGTGCGTGGCCGTCACGATGACGTCCTCCGCGCCGTGCGCGAACAGCGCGTCGGCGGCGGCGCAGATCGTGCCACCCGTGTCGATCATGTCGTCGACCAGGACGCAGACGCGGCCCTTCACCTCACCGACCACCTCGTGCACGGTGACCTGGTTGGCGACGTCCTTGTCGCGGCGCTTGTGGACGATCGCCAGCGGGGCGCCGAGGCGGTCGCACCAGCGGTCGGCGACGCGGACGCGGCCGGCGTCCGGCGACACGACGGTCAGCTTCGAACGGTCGACCTTCGCGCCCACGTAGTCCGCGAGGATCGGCAGCGCGAAGAGATGGTCGACGGGGCCGTCGAAGAAGCCCTGGATCTGGTCGGTGTGCAGGTCGACCGTGAGGATGCGGTCGGCACCCGCGGTCGCCATCAGGTCCGCGATCAGACGCGCCGAGATCGGTTCACGTCCGCGGTGCTTCTTGTCCTGCCGCGCGTAACCGTAGAACGGCACGATGACGGTGATGGAGCGGGCCGACGCGCGCTTCAGCGCGTCGATCATGATGAGCTGCTCCATGATCCACTTGTTGATCGGAGCGGTGTGGCTCTGGATCAGGAAGCAGTCGGCGCCGCGCGCCGACTCCTGGTAGCGGACGTAGATCTCACCGTTGGCGAAATCGAAGGCCTTCGTCGGCACGATGCCGACACCCAGCTTGTGTGCGACCTCCTCGGCCAACTCGGGGTGGGCGCGGCCGGAGAAGAGCATCAACTTCTTCTCGCCGGTCGTCTTGATCCCGGTCACAGCACTGTCTCCTCAGAGAGTTCTTCCCGCTGCCGTACTCACGCGTCCCGGTGCGTCGAGTCGGCCGAATGTGCACTATCACGGTACGCCGTGTCAGACGCACCTGTTTCCGGTCAGCTTTCGCCGCCCGGCTCCCGGGACGCCGCCTCCGCCGCCTTCGCGGCCGCGCTCCCCGGACGCTTTCGGGCCACCCAGCCCTCGATATTCCGCTGCTGGCCCCGCGCGACGGCCAGTGAACCGGCCGGCACATCCTTCGTGATCACGGACCCGGCGGCGGTGTACGCGCCGTCCCCGACCGTGACAGGAGCCACAAACATGTTGTCCGAACCCGTGCGGCAGTGGGACCCCACCGTGGTGTGGTGCTTCGCCTCGCCGTCGTAGTTCACGAAGACGCTCGCGGCACCGATGTTGGAGTGGTCGCCGATCGTCGCGTCGCCCACGTACGACAGGTGCGGGACCTTCGAGCCCTCGCCGACCGTCGCGTTCTTCATCTCCACGTACGCGCCCGCCTTGGACTTCACCCCGAGCCGGGTGCCCGGCCGCAGATACGTGTACGGGCCGACGACCGCCCGCTCCCCGATCTCCGCGCTGTCGGCGACGGTGTTGTCGACCCTGGCCCCGGCGCCCACCCTGGTGTCCTTCAGGCGGGTGTTGGGACCGACCTCGGCGCCCTTGGCCACGTGCGTGGCGCCCTGCAGCTGCGTGCCCGGCTGGACGGTCGCGTCCCGCTCGAACGTGACGGTCGCGTCGATCCACGTCGAGGCCGGGTCCACGACGGTGACGCCCGCGAGCATCGCCTCCGTAAGCAGCCGGTCGTTCAACGTGCGGCGGGCCTCGGCCAGTTGGACGCGGTTGTTGATGCCCGCGATCTCCTGGTGGTCCCCGGCGACGGCGGCACCGACGCGGTGCCCGGCCTCGCGCAGGATCCCCAGGACGTCCGTGAGGTACTCCTCGCCCTGGCTGTTGTCCGTACGCACCTTGCCGAGGGCCTCCGCGAGGAGACGGCCGTCGAAGGCGAAGACCCCCGAGTTGATCTCGCGGATCGCGCGCTGCGACTCGGTGGCGTCCTTGTGCTCGACGATCGCCGTGACGGAGCCGTTCGCGCCGTCGCGCACGATGCGGCCGTAGCCGGTCGCGTCCGGCACCTCGGCGGTCAGCACGGTCACGGCGTTCCCGTCGCCCTCGTGCACCGCCGCGAGCTGTTCGAGCGTCGCGCCGGTCAGCAGCGGGGTGTCGCCGCAGACGACGACCACCGTGCCGTCGACCGAACCGCCGAGCTCCTCCAGGCCGATGCGCACGGCGTGCCCCGTGCCGTTCTGCTCGGCCTGGTAGGCGGTGCGGACCTGCGGGGCGACGGCCGCGAGGTGTTCGCGCACCTGCTCGCTCTGGAAACCGACGACGGTCACGAGCTGCTCGGGCGAGAGCGCGGAGGCGGCGTGGAGCACGTGCCCGATGAGGGAGCGGCCACAGATCTCGTGCAGGACCTTGGGAAGGTCCGACTTCATACGGGTGCCCTCACCCGCTGCGAGGACGACGACGGCTGCCAGTGGGGTCTCCCCTGCGGGAGCGGAGCCGACTGCTCGGGGAAGGGTTGCGCTCACGGGGGTGCCCTTCGGCTTCGGATGGCTTGGGGTGCCTGGTGGGGTGGACATCCGCAGGATACCGGGGCGTAGAAGGGGAGAAATGAGGGCGGGTCCCGACCTTGTAGGTCAGGACCCGGAACGGCTGGCTCCCCCGCCAGGACTCGAACCCGGACAGATGGCACCAAAAGCCACAGTGCTGCCAATTACACCACGGGGGAATGAATCGGCTAAACCGGACATTTGGTCAGGTCGCCGAATCGGCACCCAACACTATGCCGTACCAAGCGCCTTCGACGCGACGGTAGAGATCGGCACTTTGCTTCACATAGATCACCAGGCACCCGTGGTACGCGTCCGCCGTGTTCTTGCGCGTGGTGCGGGGGTTGTGTCTCTTCAGGGTCGGCTTGTTGAAGGCGGACACGTCGACACCCGCACCTCGGCCCAGTGGCGCTCCGCGGCTTGCACGTCCGCCGATTCATGGATGCTGACGCGGAAGGTCAGTCGATCGGCACCGACCCCGAGCAGCGCCAGCCAGCGCAGGTAGAGCCGGATCATGGTCGGGTCGCTGTTGATGAACTGAAGCACCTCGGTGCGGCGGTAGGGCTTGTCCTTGGTGCCTTCGGACCAGTAGAGACCCACTCCCACCAGGAACAGCTCGCGGTCGGAGAGCTTGCCGACCGCGGCGGCCGCCGAACGCTTGACCGTCTGGCGTTCGGCGTCCTGGGCGGCTCGCAGCCGGGCGAGGCCGGCGTTCATGCGTGCCTGCTGTTCTTCCGGGGTGCAGCGCGGTGCGGGCGACGGCAGGTCGCGCACCCATAGGGAGACGGAGCTCTTCGAGCAGCCCAGTTCGGCCTGGATCTCGTTGTACGTCCGGCCCTGGCGGCGCAGCGCGCGAGCCTGGTCTCGCAGGCCGTCCTTGGCCCGGGGGCGCCGGGTCCATTCGGCGGGTGGCTCCCCCTGGACCAGGCGGCTCAGGACCTCTTTGCTGTGCACGCCGAGTTCATCGGCGATCCGCCGCAGACTCAGCCCCTCCCGCCGCAACGCGACCGCCCTCTCCCGCAGTCCCTCGAAGTCCTCGTACTTGCTCTTCGGTGTGCCCCTCGCGGGCGTGATCTCCGTCATGGGGCGACCCTCGTCCGGAATGCGGACGTCCGGCGCGAAAGCAGGAACGGTTCAACAGTTCGAGGGATACCGGCAGGTTTCGCTTCCGGTCGAACAGGGCGTGTGCTGGATCACCGAGCCGGAAACTCACCGGAAAACCGGGGCGGAACGCCCGTACGCTGGAAGACATGACCACGACGGGGGACGACCGCACCACGGCCATGACCGGGCCGTGGTGGTGGGAGCGGTGGCGCGGCGCCGCGCTGGATGTGGGGCTCGCCGCGCTGTCCGCGGCGGAGTGCGGGGCGGAGGGCGTGTCCTTCGCGCGCGACTCCGGGCTGCCCGCGCCGGTGGGCATCGGCTTCGGCGTGCTCGCGGGCGCCGCACTGCTGATCCGGCGGCGCTGGCCCGTCGCCGTCGTACTGATATCGATCGCGATCACGCCCGCGCAGATGGGCGTGCTGCTCACGGTCGTGGGCCTCTACACCCTGGCCGCCTCCGAGCTGCCGCGCCGCATCACCGGGGCGCTTGCCGGGATGTCGATGGCGGGCACGCTGATCGTCGTGATGGTGCGGGCCAACCAGGACATGGCGGAGGGCAGCCCGACGATCGGCAGCGAGTTCATCCCGTTCTTCGCGGTCACCGCCGCGATCGGCGTGACCGCGCCCCCCGTGCTCCTCGGGTTGTACGTGGGGGCGCGGCGCCGCCTCGTGGAGGGGATGCGGGAGCGTGCGGACAGTCTGGAGCGGGAGCTTCAGCTGCTTGCCGAGCGTGCCGAGGAGCGGGCGGAGTGGGCGCGGAACGAGGAGCGCACGCGGATCGCCCGCGAGATGCACGACGTGGTGGCGCACCGGGTGAGCCTGATGGTGGTGCACGCGGCGGCGCTGCAGGCGGTGGCGCGGAAGGACCCGGAGAAGGCGGTCAGGAACGCCGCGCTGGTGGGGGACATGGGCCGGCAGGCGCTGACGGAGCTGCGGGAGATGCTCGGGGTGCTGCGGGCGGGCGACGGGGCGAAGAAGGAGCGGCCCGCCGAACCGTTGCCGCTGGCCGCGGTGGGGTTCGCGGCGGCCGCGGCGGCGTCGCGCATGGTGGACGAGGACGGGCCGTGTCTGGCGGAGCTGGACGAGTTGGTGGGGCAGTCCCGTGCGGCGGGCATGGCGGTGGACCTGTCGGTGCAGGGGGAGCCGCGGGACTGTTCCGCGGAGGTGGAGCAGACCGCCTACCGGGTGGTGCAGGAGGCGCTGACGAACGTGCACAAGCATGCGGCGGGCGCGAAGACGTATGTGCGCCTCGCGTATCGCGGGGCGGAGATCGCCATGCAGGTGGAGAACGAGCCGCCGCCGGAAGCGGGTAGTGATGCGCAGGACGCGCGGCTGCCCAGCGGCGGCAACGGCCTGGTGGGGATGAAGGAGCGGGTCACGGGCCTGGGCGGGGTGTTCGTGTCGGGGCCGACGGATGGCGGGGGTTTCCGGGTGTCGGCGGTGCTTCCGGCGGCGGCTGTCGCGCTGGGGTAGCGGGTAGCCGGGCTCTAGGTTCCGGTGCTCGCCGAGAGGCGGGTGGGCTGGGCGCCCGTGACGAGGGTGGCGAGGGCCTGGTCGATGTGGGCGCCGAGGAACCAGTCGCCGCTGTGGTCGAGGCTGTAGACGCGGCCCTCGGTGTCGATGGCCAGGAGCGCCTGGTTGTCGGGTTCCTCGCCGATGGGGCAGACCTCGGTGCCGAGGGCGCGGCCCAGGTCGCCGAGGGTGCGGGCGAGGTGCAGGCCGTACATGGGGTCGAGGTGCACCGTGGCGGGCGCTATCTGGCGGCCGGGGCCCTGCGGGGTGATGTGCAGGCCGCCGAACTCGGCCCAGGCCTCGACCGCCGCCGGGAAGACGGTGTGCCGGTGTCCGGCGGGGGAGGTGTGGCGGCGCAGGGCGTCGGCCCAGATCTCTGCCTGCTTTATGTCCCAGTGGCCGGGGCGCCAGCCGGCGGCGCGCAGGGCGGCGTCGACGGGGACGGGGAAGCGGGTGCTGCCGCCGGTGGCCGGTGCGGCGGTGGGGGCGGGGTGTTCGGGGTGCATCAACGGGTGGCCCTCGTTCGGTCGTTCGGGCGGTCGTGGGGGCGGTCGGACGGACGGTGGGGCGCCGGTCCGGCGGGTGTCCGGGCGACGGTCAGGCTTCGGTGGCCGTGGGGTCGACGATCCGTACGCCGAAGTGGGCCGTGAGGGCGGTACAGGACCGGCAGGGCTGGGCGAAGCCGCCGTGCAGGGGGTCGCCGTCCTCGCGGATGCGGCGGGTGGTGAGTTTGGCGTGTTTGAGGGCCTTGCGGGCCTCGCCGTTGGTCATGGGTTTGCGGGCGGCGCGCTTGGAGCGGCCTCTGTCGGCCGCCGTGAGGTGGCGGGAGATGAGGATGGCCTCGGCGCAGCGTCCGGTGAAGCGTTCGCGCTGGCCGCTGGTGAGGGCGTCGAGGAAGTCCTGGACGAGCGGGTGGAGCGCGGGGGGTTCCTCGCCGCGTCCCGCGGTGCAGGTGAGCGTGGTCTGGCCGCGTACGGAGAGGGCCGCGGCGACGGTCGGCAGGATGCCGTCGCGGCGCTGGCGGAGGATGGGCGCGTGGGCGGCGGTGGCGCTCCAGCCGACGCGTGGGTCGCCCGCGCGCGGGTCTCTGGCGCTCGCGCGCGGGTCCCCTGCTGTCGGGATCGTGGCCGGGCCGTGGCCGGGTGGCCGGGTGGTGCCGTCGTTGCCCGTGGCCGCCGTCGTGGGCAGCGTGTGGCCGGGCATGCCGCTCTGTGCCGTCTGCATTGCGCTCTTCCCTCCCCCTGCTCGCGGCCGTCACCGCGTGTGCCACGCCCCCGCGTCGCGGGGACAGCCTGCCAAATGGGGCGGGTGGTGCGGAAGCTGGGGCACCGCGACACGCCTGGCTTTCCGCCGGGTTTCGCCGCACGGTGACCGTCCGGTGGCTGGTGGTCATGGAACCGGAGGCCCGGTGACCGGTGTCGTCCTTGCGCATAGGCTGTGTCGGCATCGCAGAACGAGATGTGGAACCGGACGTACATGCGTGGGCCGGTTCCGCGGCTCGGTTCACACGAAAGAATCAGAACCTTCCACAGTGCCGCAGGGGGCAACCGCCATGACGACAGGTCGGCTGGGGCAGCAGTCCGCGCCGCCGAACGCGGCTTACGCGGGGCAGGTCGTGCACTTCCCGGACCCGGTCCGGGCCGCGCGCCATCCCAGAGGGGTGCGGGTGGACGAGCACGGCTATCCGGACTTCTCCGCCTACGCGCGCGCCGCCGCCGAGATCGCCGAGCCGCCGGAGGGTTTCGGCGTCGACGAACTGCGCCTGACGGACTACGTGTCGGCGAACGCGGTGCTCGCGGCGGCGGGTCACGACCTATGGGACACGATTCCCGCGGTGGCGACCCCGCACGGCTGGACGTGGCACCACGTGCGCGGCAGCCGCCGTCTTGAGCTGGTGCCTGTCGAGGTGAAGGCGTTGCTGCGCCACCACGGCGGGATCGCGACGACGCCGGTGGACCAGGACAAGCGGGGCACGCGCCCGTTGCAGGAGACGCGGCCCGCGCACTTCGGGCTGCCGAAGGCGGCGGTCGCGGTGACGGAGCAGCAGGTGCAGGGCGTGGAGGAGGACCTGGGATACCGCCTGCCGGGTGCCTACCGTTCGTTCCTGAAGGCCGCGGGCGGCTGCGCGCCGGTCGGTGCCGCGCTGGACGCCGAGTTGGGGCTCCTCGTGGACCAGCCGTTCTTCACGGTGCGGGACGAGGCCGCGGTCAACGACCTGGTGTACGTCAACAAGTGTCTGCGCGACCACCTCACCAAGGACTACCTGGGCGTCGGTTTCGTCCAGGGCGGTCTGCTCGCCGTGAAGGTCAAGGGTGACCGGGTCGGTTCGGTGTGGTTCTGCGCGTACGACGACGTGCGTGACCAGGACGCGTGGCCGCCGGCCGAGCGCGTGCGGCGGCTGCTGCTGCCGTGCGGTGACGACTTCGACGCGTTCCTGTCCCGGCTCGCGGGCAATCCGCCGGAGCTGGAGACCGTGGCGAACCTGATGGTGGACGGCGGCTTCGCGCAGGCCGTCCCCGTGTCCTCGGGTGGGGAGTGACGTAACGATGGTGACGTTCGCGCAGGCGCAGGACCGCGCCGAGGAGTGGGTCAACGGCGACGTGCCGGGCTATCAGCACCGTGAGGTGCGGGTCCGGGAGTTCGACCTGGGCTTCGTGGCCTGGGCCGAGGACCGGGAGAACGGTCCGGTCTCCGACGGCGGCGCGCAGCGGCTGGTCATCGCGCGGGACAGCGGTGAGGCCACGCTCTGGCCGGGGCTGCCCGTGGGTGAGGTGATCCGCCGGTACGAGGAGGAGTACGGCCTCCCGGACGCGGCGCCGCACGACACGCCTGCGGTGCCCCCGGAGCGGGTCGACCTGAACCAGACGTCGTTCCTGCTGACTCCTCCGGAGTGGCTCCAGGAAGCGGCGGACAAGCTGGGGATCCCCGACCGGCGCGCTGAGGGGGCGGCTTCGTCGTCCGGTGCTCCGTCGGATGCCTCGGCAGGTGCCTCGTCAGGTGCCTCGTCCGGTTCTCCGGTCGCCGAGACGCCCGTAACGCCCGAGGCTCCCGCGGCGCCTGTCGCTCCGGGTGGCGGTACGCCGTGGCCCGCGGCTGCCTCCGCCGACGACGACATGGCCGACGACACGTCCGACGACGCGTCCGACGGCGCGGACAGCCTGCCCGAGGTCTCGCCGGGCGAGCCCGCCGGGGCGACTCCGTGGGCCGGTACGGACACCAACGCCGACGCGGGCGACGACCATTCGGTGCCGCTGCCCGCCACGGTCTTCGCGCCGCCGCTGACCGGTCTGGACGACGAGGACACCCCGCCGGGTGCCGCGCCGGAGGCCAAGACGGCGCTGATGCACGGGGGCAGCCAGTTGCCGCGGACGACCGTCGCCCCGGCCCTCGACACCCCGGCGCCGGGCGCGCCCGCGGCTCCCGCGGCACCCTCCGGTCCGCCGCCGAACGCGCCCGCGGGTTCGCCGACGCCTCCGCCGCCCGCCGCGTCCGCCGACGCGTCCGGATACCCGCAGGCTCCCGCGGCGGCCGCCCCCGGAGCCGGGGACATCGCGGACGCCGCCACCAGCAAGGCGGACGGCCCGCCCCACGGGCCCCGCGGCAGCGGTGCCGGTACGCCTGCGCCGCCCGGTCCGCCCGGTCCGCCCGGCGCTCCCGCCGGTGCGACGCCGCCGCCATCCGGGCCCGGTGCGCCCGGCACCCCTGCCGGTGGCTACGTTCCGACGCAGCTCGTCTCCTCGCTCGGCCCGGACGGACCTCAGCCGCCTGCCGGACCCCAGCCGCCTGCCGGACCCCAGCCGCCCGCGGCACCGCAGCCGCCCGCGGCGCCCGGTACGCCTCCGGGTGGGGTGCACCATGCCGCGACGATGCTGGCCGATCCGAGTCTGGGTGGCGCCGGTGGTCCGAAGCCGCCGGGTGCGCCCGCCGCGCCGCAGCCTCCCGGTCCTCCCGGTCCTCCCGGTCCGCCCGGTGCGCCTGGAGCGGGTGCTCCGCAGCCGCCCGGCCCGCCCGGCGCTCCGGGTGCGCCCGGTACGCCTCCGGGTGGGGTGCACCACGCGGCGACGATGCTGGCCGATCCGAGTCTGGGTGGCGCCGGTGGTCCGAAGCCGCCGGGTGCGCCCGCCGCGCCCCAGCCTCCCGGCCCGCCCGGTGCCCCGGGAGCCCCGCAGCCTCCCGGCCCGCCCGGCACCCCGCCGCCCCCCGGCGGCGGCGTCCACCACGCCGCGACGATGCTGGCCGGACCGGCGGTCGGTGGTCCCGGCGCGCCCGGGATGCCGCCGCCGCCCGCGCCGGGACAGCCCGGCCCCGTCGGCCCCGCCATGCCCGGCGGACCCGGCACGCCCGTCATGCCCGGCGGCCCCGCCATGCCCGGCGGTCAGCCGTACGGCTATCCGCAGCAGCCGACCGGTCAGCCCACCGTCGGCCCCGGTTACCAGGCCGTGCTGCGCTTCCGCGCGGCCGACGGCTCCGAGCAGCAGCTCATCCGCCGCTCGGCGCCCGGCACCCCGCACCCGGAGTGGCAGATCCTGCACGAGCTGCGCGGCATGAACGTGCCGCCGCAGCAGGTGCTCGAACTCCACACGGAGCTGGAGTCCTGCGAGCTGCCGGGCGCGTACTGCGCCCGCATGATCCGCGAGACCTGGCCGCAGGCGCGGATCACGTCGATCGCCCCGTACGGCAGGGACCACGCGTCGCGCCAGCAGGGCATGCAGCAACTCCTCGCGCACCAGGGGGAGTTGCACCAGGTCGCGGACGGCCCCGCCCGGCCCGCGCCGGTGCGCGCCCCGCTGCAGCAGATGCCGCCCGCCCCGCCGATCCCCCCGGAGGGCATCGCGCAGGAGCTGGCCGCCGCCTTCGGTCCCGGCATCTTCCGGTTCGATCAGCGGGCGGTGTCGCGGCAGGGCGTGCCGGACATCGTGGCGCACACCCTCGTGGTGGCGGGGCTGCCCGTCGATTTCGGGCCGTTCTTCTGGGCGCAGGCCCAGCCGGGGCGTCCGGTGCCGACGCTGGCGGAGCTGGCGCAGGAGCGGGGCGTGCAGCCGGCCTCCGACGCGGGCTCGTACCTGGTGATGGGCAGCGACTTCGGCCGGGCGCTCTGTGTCCAGTACGGCACGGCGAACATCGTGGCCGTGCCGGTGGAGGCGGGTCCGGGCGGTGCGCCCGTGCCGCCGCAGTTCGTGAACACGGGGCTGCCGGAGTTCGCGCGCTGCATGGCGCTGCTCGGCCGGATGTGGCGGCTGCGCTTCGGGCTCAACCAGGAGCAGGCGGGCCGCTGGACAGTGGACTTCCAGAACCAGCTGGCCGCACTCGACCCGGCGGCTCTCGCGTCGCCGGAGAGCTGGTGGTCGGTGCTCCTGGAGCAGATGTGGGACGGGCTTCTGTAGTCCGCGACCGTAGGTGTGGAACGAGGCGCCCGGCCCGGGGATACGGGTCGGGCGCCTCCTTCGCGCTGGCCCATACGGGGCGTGGGACCGGACGAATGTCGCCCCGATTCCGACTTCCGCCGCCAATTGACGCATCCTTGAGCGGGTGGAGTGGGCGGAGTGTCGCGTTATGAGCGCTTCCGCTTGATCCATCAAGATGTGCGCCAATCGTGCAGTACGCGCGTGGTACGTCGGAGAGGGGATCCAAGGATGAGCAGCAGCGGTGCAGCGCCGTCGCCGCACGGCTTCTTCACCGTGCGGGGGCGCGGCTACCGTCCCGCACAGGTCGAGGCGTACGCCGCCGGTCTGTCCGAGGAGCGGGACGGGGCGTGGGAGCGTGCCGCCCGGCTCACCGTCCTGGCCAAGGACATGGAGGCGGAGGCCGAGCGGCTGCGGGACGTGGTGGCGCGGCTCGCCCCCCAGACGTACGAGACGCTCAGCGAGCGGGCCCGGCAGATCCTGGGGCTCGCCGAGGCCGAGGCCACGGCCGTGCGCGAGGCCGCCCGGGCGGACGTGCAGCGGCTGACGGAGGAGACCGAGGCCGGGGTGCGGGAGGCGCGGGAGGCCGCGCGTGCCTACGCCGACGAGGTCGGAGCGGAGGCGGAGGAGCGGGCGCGGCAGCGTCTCCTCGCGGACCGGGCGACGGCCGACGAGGCGCGGGTCTCCGCGCGGCGCGACGTCAAGGCGTGGCGCGGCGAGGCGCTGGCCGCGCTGCGCGAGATGCGGCAGCGGTGCGAGGAGATGCTCGCCGGCCAGGAGAAGGAACAGGGCGAGCGGTGGGAGGCCGCCGAGCGGGAGGCGGCCGAGCGCGAGGCGGAGTCGGACGCGCGCTACGCGGAGCGGGTGGCCGCCGCCGAGGCCCGGCTCTCCGAGGCCGAGCGGACCTTCGCCGAGGCGGAGGAGTTCGCGCGGCACCAGCAGGAGGACGCTCAGGCGCGGGGCGCGGAGCTGGTCGCGGAGGCCGGTGTGCGCGAGGAGCGGGTGGCGCGCGAGACGGAGCGGGTGCTGCGTGAGCACGGCGAGCAGTGGGACGAGATGCGGGCGCACATGGACCACGTACGCAGCAGCCTCGCCACGCTGACGGGCCGGGCGCCGGCGGAGGAGGCTCCCTAGAGCTCCAGTGCTCCGCCGCCGGCGCCCCGGCCGGGTCAGTCCAGCGCGGGCAGTTCGGGCAGGACTCCTTCCGGGCCGCCCTCGTCGAGGAGGGCGCGCAAGGCCGTCGTCATCGCGTCGACCCCTCCGGTGGGGACGACGACGAGGTCCGCGCACTGGAAGAAGGCGCCGCCCGCGCATTCGCCCGTCCGCTTCCAGCGGTCCATGACGGCGGCGATCTCGCGGAGCGTCATGAAGGTGGCGCTCCACCTCGTGCCGTCGGGCAGCCGGAGTTCGGCGTCGGCGTTCTCGACGTCCTCGGCGCGGTCGTCCGCTCCCAGCATGAACAGGGCGGTGAACCGGTCGTCCGTGACGACGTGGTAGAGGTCACTTTCCAAGAGCTGGTCACTTTCCACAGAGCTGATCACTTTCCATAGAGCTGCTTCAGCCTCGCGATCACCTTGGGCTCGTTGCCCTTGTCGGACTTGCCGACGATCTCGATGCCGCCGTCCACGTTCCGGAAGAAGAGGCGTCCGCCGTTGCGGCCGCGGGCGTACGTGATGTCGGTGCCCGCCAGCGCCTTGCTGCCGAGTCCCGGGTTCATGTTTCCACGGGACAGCTGCTCGAAGAGGCCGTCGAGGTCGCGCTGGACGGCCTGGTTCTTGCCCGCCTGCTGCGCGGCCTTCGACAGCTGGGCGTCCTTGCCGATGGCCGACGTGATGAGCTTGCACGGGGACGCGTTGTGCACCAGGACGGGGGTGTCGCCCGCCAGCACGTAGTACGTGTGCGCGCCGGCCACGGTGAGGTTGTGGACCTCCTGGGCCGGGGCGGTCCACGAGGTGACCGAGTCGACCCGGGCGGGTGCGCCCGAGTCGGTCCGCAGCGTCGTCCCGGGCGTCAGGTCGGCCGCGTTGGTCCACTGCTCGTCGCCGGTCCAGAACGGGTGCAGGTCGGTCGCGGTGAGGGAGGCGGTGCGGTCCCCGCTGTCGCCGTCGACGTCCACGCCGACCTTGACGAGGTTCTTCTCGCCGTCGCCGACGATGAGGTCCGTGACGGGCTGGCCCTGGGTCGTGCCGGTGCCCGGGTCGGTGGCCAGGACCTGGTCGCCCTCGTGCACCCGCTCGATGGGGACGGCGGAACCGTCGGCCATGAGCACCGGCGTGCCGGGCAGGAAGCTGTTGCTCGCGCAGGTGGCGGCGGTCGTCCCGCCCTTGCGGGCCTTGCGGACGTCGTCGGCGGTCAGGGCCTTCGCGCCGACCTTGGCGCCGACCTTGAGCCAGCGCAGGACGGCGAGGGAGCCGGCCGCCCGTTCCGCCCCGCTGAGCTGCTCGCCGGTGGCCAGGTCCTTGCCGGTCAGGGCCTCCACGATGCCCTTGCCGTCGCCGATGCCCGGCAGCAGGTCGAGGAAGAGGGACATCCGGCGCTGCTGGGTGGCCTCGTCGAGGCCGGAGGAGCCCGACCCCCAGGAGTCGCCGACGTGGGAGAAGTCGAAGTCGAGGTCGGGGAGTTCGCTGAGCCGCTGGGCGCCCTTCTTGATGCCGGGGACGTTCTTGTTGGCGGTCTTCATGCCCCGGTTGGCCTGGGCGATGCCGTCGTTCATCTCCTTCATGCCCTTGTTGGCCTTGGAGATTCCCTTGTTGGCCTTGGCCAGGCCCTTGTTGACCTCGTCGACGCCCTCGTTCATCGTCTTGAGGCCGCGGTCCATCTGGGCGAAGCCCTTGTTCATCTGGTCGAACGCCGCGTTGAGCTCCTTGAGCTCCTTGCCCCAGTCGGTGGTGTCCTTGACGGGCTCGACGTCCCGCGACGGCGGGAAGCCGTAGTCGCCGACGACGACGGTGAGGATGCTGAGGGCGTAGAGCGAGTCGCTCGTCGTGCCCATCATCCTGTCGGCCTCGGCGACGTTCGAGGCGAGCTTGATCAGGTGCGGCTTCGCGGCCTTGGCGGTCTTGACCGCCTGGGTCAGGATCTTCTCCTGTTCCTTCGGGTCGTTGGTCGACGAGGGGTCCTTGAGCTCGGCGAGCTTCAGCTTCCCCAGCGCCTCCAGCTCCGTGTCGAGCGTCTTGAAGCGGGCGCCGTGGTCCCTCATCACCGACTGCGTCCCGTAGAGGAACAGGACGGTGCCCGCGCCGGCGATCAGGGCCTTGCGGCTGAACTCCCGCAGGCAGGAGGCCTTCTCGAGGAGGCCGAGGTCGTCGCAGTGCGCGTAGTGCGAGACCCGCTCGGCGATCTCCAGGAGGCTCGGCGGCTTCTTCTCGGCGGCGGCCGCCGGGGCGCCCGCCGCGACGGCCGAGGTGAACGAGAGGGACAGGGCGGCCGCGGTCGTGACGAGCCGGGTGGTGGTTCTGTGGTGCATGTGTTCCTTGGTCATGGGGGCACGACGCCCATGACGATGTGACCCCCGAGTCATTTCTGACGAGTACCCGTCAGAGTTACCGACAAGTACGGTAACACCGCGACATACGCGACATCCTGGAATGCCTGACTTTCAATCAACAAATCCTTACTTCCCCCGGCGCGCGGCTCCCGCCGGACTCGCAAGTACCGCCGGGGTGTGGAGTTTCCGGCAGACCGCTCAGTCGGACGGCTGCGTGGGTGACAACTCGCCCTGCTGGGACGCGAGTTGTGTCTCCGTGAGCACCGGGAAGCGCCGCGGCGCCAGCAGGAGCAGGACACCCAGAGCCACCAGCGCGGCACACCCCGCCCCCACGTACACGGAGTCGACCGCCGAGTCCACCGCCCGCCGCAGCCGCTCCGGGTCGGCCACGGCGCCCGGGTCCTCCAGGACGCGCGCCACCGAGTCGAGGGAGCCGGACCCGGCGAGCCGCGCGCTCAGCACGCCGTTGGCCACCGCGCCGAACAGGGCGGCGCCCAGCGTCTGGCCGATCTGCCGGCAGAACAGGACGGAGGCGGTGGCCGTGCCGCGCTCGGCCCAGCCGACGGTGGACTGGACGCCGACGATCAGCGGCAGCTGGAAGAGGCCGAGGGCCGCGCCGAGCAGCAGCATGAGCAGGGCGGGCTGCCAGGCCGCGCCGGGGTAGGGCAGCAGCGGGAAGGCGAAGAGGAGGAGCGCGGCGGCGGAGATGCCGGTGACGGCGGTGTTGCGGAAGCCGATCCTTCGGTACACGTGCTGGCTGAGCGCCGCCGACACCGGCCAGCTCAGCGTCATCACGGAGAGCACGAACCCGGCGGCCACCGGGGCGAGTCCGAGGACGGACTGGGCGTACGTGGGCAGGAAGACCGTGGGCGCGACCATCAGCAGTCCGAGCGCGCCGAGGGCGAGGTTGACCGCGGCGATGGTGGGCCTGCGCCAGACCCAGCCGGGGATGATCGGTTCGGCGGCCCGGCGTTCGACGAGGACCACGAGGGCGATCAGCGCGAGCCCGGCGGCGAACAGGCCGAGGGAGGGCGCCGACAGCCAGTCCCAGGCGACGCCGCCCTGGACGAGGGCGGTCAGGAGCGTGCCGCCGCAGGCGAAGACGGTGAGCGCGCCCGGCCAGTCGACCGGGCCGCGCGGGGCGGTCTCCCGTGCGGGTTCGTGCAGGTGGCGCACGATGAGCCAGAGTGCCACCGCCCCTATGGGCAGATTGATCAGGAAGATCCAGCGCCAGTCCGCGTACGAGGCGATGAGACCGCCGAGCGCGGGGCCCGCGACGGACGACGTGGCCCACACCGTCGACAACTTGGCCTGGATCTTCGGGCGTTCCTTGAGGGGGTACAGGTCGGCGGCGAGCGTCTGCACGGTGCCCTGGACGGCGCCGCCGCCGAGCCCCTGCACGACGCGGAAGGCGATGAGCGACTCCATGTTCCAGGCGAGGGCGCAGAGCGTGGAGCCGAGCAGGAACAGGACGCAGCCCGCGATGAGGACGGGCTTGCGGCCGTAGGTGTCGGAGAGCTTGCCGTAGACGGGCAGGGTGACGGTGGCCGCGAGGAGGTAGCCGGAGAAGAGCCAGGAGAAGATCGAGAAGCCGCCGAGCGCGCCCACGATCTGCGGGACCGCGGTCGACACGATGGTGGAGTCGACGGCGGCCAGCGCCATGGCGAGCATGAGCGCGGCGACGACCGCGCCCCTGCCGCGTATCGCGTCCTGGGTGCCCACAGAACTCCCTTCCCCCTGCAACTGGTTGCTGCGGGTCACCTTCTCATCCGGGGGAGCCCGGGGGCAGGGTGGACGGCCGGGTGGAGACAACCCTGAGCCGGGCTCCACCGGCGGGTGGAGATCCCCTAGGGGAACCTCCGTACAACGGACTGGGGAGCGTTCGTCCCGCCGGAGGATGAGGCGGGCCGGGACGTTCCTTAGATTTGCTTTACGAGCCGGGCACGGGGGCCGGCTCGGACAACCCGCCCCGCCGGAACGGAGAACCACACCGGCGAGGGTGGGGTTTTCCCCCGCACAAGACTGCGCTGAGCACCAGCGCGCCGGGGCCTGTCCTCGCACCAGACTGAAGCGCGAGAGCGCGCCGTGTACCGACTCGGCTCGCCGGATGACCGACATAGGAGATTTACCGTGACAACGGCTGTGACAACACCCAGGCACGGGGGCACTGGAGGGCGCACGGCCGTGGTGGCGCGGGCGCGCCAGGTCGTGAAGGCGTACGGCTCGGGGGAGACCCGCGTCGTCGCGCTCGACGACGTCGACGTGGACATCGCCCGCGGCCAGTTCACCGCGATCATGGGGCCCTCCGGCTCCGGCAAGTCCACGCTGATGCACTGCCTCGCGGGCCTCGACACCGTCAGCAGCGGGCAGATCTTCCTCGACGAGACCGAGATCACCGGCCTCAAGGACAAGAAGCTCACGAAGCTGCGCCGGGACCGCATCGGCTTCATCTTCCAGGCGTTCAACCTGCTCCCGACCCTGAACGCCATCGAGAACATCACGCTCCCGATGGACATAGCGGGCCGCAAGCCCGACCGCGTCTGGCTCGACCAGGTCGTGGAGACCGTGGGCCTGGCAGGGCGCCTCAAGCACCGCCCGACCGAGCTCTCCGGCGGCCAGCAGCAGCGCGTCGCCGTGGCCCGCGCGCTCGCCTCACGGCCCGAGATCATCTTCGGCGACGAGCCGACCGGAAACCTCGACTCCCGTGCCGGGGCAGAGGTGTTGGGCTTCCTGCGCCGCTCGGTGACCGAGCTCGGCCAGACCATCGTGATGGTCACGCACGACCCGGTCGCCGCCTCGTACGCGGACCGCGTCCTGTACCTCGCCGACGGCCGGATCGTCGACGAGATGCACCACCCGACCGCCGACCAGGTCCTGGACCGCATGAAGTCCTTCGACGCCCGGGGCCGTACATCATGACCGTCCTCAAGACCTCGATGCGCAACTTCTTCGCGCACAAGGGCCGCATGGCGCTCTCCGCGGTGGCCGTCGTCCTGTCGGTGGCGTTCGTCTGCGGCACGCTCGTCTTCTCCGACACCGTGAGCACCACCTTCGACAAGCTCTTCGCGGCCACCTCCGCCGATGTGACGCTCGCCCCCAAGTCCGCCGGGGACGCGGGCGACACGCCGCGCAGCGGCAGGCCCGAGTCGCTGCCCGCCTCCGTCGTGGAGCAGGCGAAGAAGGCCAAGGGTGTCAAGGCGGCCGAGGGCGCCGTCAGCAGCCAGAGCGTCACCGTCGTCAACGCGAAGAACAAGAACATGGGCCCCACCAGCGGCGGCCCGACGATCGCAGGCAACTGGACGCACAACGACCTGCGTTCGATGGACATCACCTCGGGCCACGCCCCGCGCGGGCCCACCGACGTGATGGTCGACGCCGACACCGCGGACAAGCACCACCTGAAGATCGGTGACGAGCTCCGCACCATCGCCGCCAGCGGCGACCACACCGCGAGGATCTCCGGCATCGCCACCTTCAAGGTGACCAACCCCGGCGCCGCGATCTTCTACTTCGACACCGCGACCTCGCAGCGCGAACTCCTGGGCACCACGGGACGGTTCACGCACGTCAACCTCACCGCGGCCGAGGGCGTCAGCGACACCCGGCTGAAGGCCGACGTCACGGCGGCCCTGGGCAAGGGCGCGTACGACGTCAAGACGCAGAAGGAGGCCGCGGACGACAACCGCGAGTCCGTCGGCAGCTTCCTCGACATCATGAAGTACGCGATGCTCGGCTTCGCCGGGATCGCCTTCCTCGTCGGCATCTTCCTCATCATCAACACCTTCTCGATGCTGGTCGCCCAGCGCACCCGCGAGATCGGTCTGATGCGCGCCATCGGCTCCAGCCGCAAGCAGGTCAACCGCTCCGTGCTCGTCGAGGCGCTGCTGCTCGGCGTGTTCGGCTCGGTCCTCGGCGTCGGCGCGGGCATCGGTCTCGCCGTCGGCCTGATGAAGCTGATGGCCGGCGTCGGCATGGAGCTCTCCACCGGCGACCTCACCGTCAGCTGGACGACCCCCGTGGTCGGCATGGTCCTCGGCATCGTCGTCACCGTCCTCGCCGCCTACCTTCCCGCACGACGGGCCGGCAAGGTCTCGCCGATGGCCGCACTGCGCGACGCGGGCACCCCGGCCGACGGCCGGGCGAGCGCGCTGCGGGCCGTCCTCGGGCTGGTCCTCACCGGCGCGGGCGGCGCCGCCCTCTACGCCGCGTCGCAGGCCGACAAGGCGTCGCAGGGCTCGCTCCTCCTCGGCGGCGGCGTTGTCCTCACCCTCATCGGCTTCGTCGTCGTCGGCCCGGTCCTCGCCTCCGGTGTGGTCCGCGTCATCAGCGCGGTGCTGCTGCGGGCGTTCGGCCCGGTCGGCCGGATGGCCGAGCGCAACGCGCTGCGCAACCCGCGCCGCACCGGCGCCACAGGGGCGGCCCTGATGATCGGCCTCGCGCTGGTCGCCTGCCTCTCCGTCGTCGGCTCCTCGATGGTCGCCTCGGCCACCGACGAGCTCGACAAGTCCGTCGGCGCGGACTTCATCGTCCAGCCGACCCAGCCCGGCATCTCCTTCACCGCCAAGGCCGAGAAGTCGCTGGAGCGCGCCGAGCACATCGGCCACATCACCCGCCTGAAGCAGATCGACGCGGACCTGACCACACCCGCGGGCAAGAAGGTGGACGGCGTCGGTCTGAGCGCCGCCGACCCGACGTACGCCACGGACCTGCGCCGCGAGACGGTCTCCGGCGAACTGTCCGCCGCGTACGGGAAGAACGCCATGTCGGTCGGCGACGAGTTCGCGAAGAAGCACGGCCTGAAGGTCGGCGACGAGCTGAAGGTCGCCTTCGACCACGGCAGGACGGCCGAGCTGAAGCTCGCGGCCATCACCTCCGACGACACCTCCCTCGACAAGGGCGCGATGTACCTGAACATCACGACCCTGCAGAAGTACGTCTCCGCGGACCGGCTCCCGCAGAACGACATGATGTTCGCGACGGCCGCCAAGGGCCAGGAGGACGCCGCGTACGCGTCCCTGAAGCACTCCCTGGAGAAGTACCCGCAGTACAAGGTGATGGACCAGACCGACTTCAAGCAGACGCTGAAGGACCAGGTCGGACAGCTCCTGAACATGGTCTACGGCCTGCTCGCCCTCGCCATCATCGTCGCGGTCCTCGGAGTGGTGAACACCCTGGCCCTCTCGGTGGTGGAGCGCACCCGGGAGATCGGCCTGATGCGGGCCATCGGCCTCTCGCGCCGCCAGCTGCGCCGCATGATCCGCATGGAGTCGGTGGTCATCGCCCTCTTCGGCGCGCTGCTCGGTCTGGGCCTCGGAATGGGCTGGGGAGCGACCGCGCAGAAGCTCCTCGCCCTGGAGGGCCTGAAGGTCCTGGAGATCCCGTGGCCGACGATCATCGCGGTCTTCGTCGGGTCGGCGTTCGTGGGCCTGTTCGCGGCGCTGGTCCCGGCCTTCCGGGCCGGCCGGATGAACGTCCTCAACGCCATCGCCACCGAATAGCCACCGCCACGGGGGTGCGGGGGAAACGGCCCCGGCAGGCGCACACCGCGCCTGCCGGGGCCCATCGCTGTCCGGGCCCCGTGCCGTCAGTCCCTGCGCAGCAGCACGTAACCGTAGGCGGTGTCCTCCAGGACGTAACGGGCGCCGGGGTGCAGCTTGTTCGCGTACCCGACCGGGTCCTTCGTCCAGCCGTCCCGGACGTCGAGGGCGACGTAGGCGGGGACGACCGGGCGGGCCGCGCCCGTCCAGAAGACCCGGGCCCGGGAGGTCAGCCTGCTGATGGGCCCGATGTTCGCCTCCACCGTGGCGCCGGCCGGGACGCGGTCGAGCATCCGCTCCACGGCGGTGACCTGCTTGCTCTTCTCGTACGTCGCCGACTCCGTGAGGCCCGCGAGCGGCAGCGAGGTGGTGAGGGCGAGCGCGGCGACGGCGGCGAAGGCCGGGAGCCGCTCCGCGTACCGGCGCAGCCACGGCCTGCCGCTGCGGCGCGCGGAGGCGGCGGCATCGGCCAGGGCGAGCAGGATGACCGGCATCAGGACGGCGCTGTAGTGCCAGTCCGTGCCCCAGTAGTGGTCGTCGGCGGAGACGAAGCGCCAGCCGAGGGTGGGGAGCGCGATCAGGAGCAGCGGCGAGCGCAGGGCGAGCAGCCCGGTGGTGGGCAGGAGCAGCCAGAGCAGCGTGCGCAGTTTGGTCCCTGAGCCGTCGAACACTCCGGCGGCGCCGCCCGCGTCCCCGACCTTGTCCCAGTAGTCGTACCCGCCGACGGAGTTGAAGGCGGGGATGACGAGGGTGAGGGTGACCAGGGTGGCGACCGCGCCGAAGGCGGCGACGCCGAGGGCGTAGGGCATGGCCTTCGGGTCGGTGCGGCGGCACCGGATCGCCACGACCACGGCGATGGCCGCGAGGGTCAGCCCCAGGTCCTCCTTGACGAGGACGAGGGGCAGCGCCCAGAGGAGGGCGGCCCGCCAGCGCCGGCCGAGCAGCGCCTCCAGGGAGAAGGCGATCAGCGGCAGGGCGAAGCAGATCTCGTGGAAGTCGAAGTCGACGGCGCGCTGGATCCCCCACGACAGCCCGTACGCGACCCCGACGGCGAACCCCGACGTCCGCCCCAGGAGCCGGGTCGCGGCGCGCGTGACGGGCACGACGGAGACGGCGACGAGCAGCGCCTGCGCGACGAGCAGCGTGAACGGCGAGGGGAAGACCCGGTAGAAGGGCGCGAGGAGGGCGGTGACGGGGCTGAAGTGGTCGCCGAGGATGTTTGCCCCCGGCCCCTTGAGATCGGCGACCGGAGCCTGGAGGTGGGCGTACGCGCGCACGGCCTGCTCGAAGATCCCGAGGTCCCAGGAGCGGCTCTCCAGGCGCCGGTAGCGGCAGATGGACACCACGGCGTAGGCGACGGCCAGCGCGGCCGCGAGGAGGAGGGGCGCGCGGTCCCAGAGGGTGGTCCGGGCCCCGGCGCGCGGGTCGGGCGCGGGAGCGGGCGCGCCGTCCGCCGCCCGGTCCCGCGCCGGTATGAGCTCGTCGGCACGCTCCGGTGCGGTGGCGTCGGTCTTGGCTCCTGGCATGGGGTGGCTTTCTGGTGGGAGAGCGGACGGGGCGGCGGGTATCTCCGGACAGCTACGAGGATCTACTGGCCTCTACGAGGATCTCCGAACAGCTACAAGGGATCTATGGGCCTCTACGAGGATCTACGGGTATCTACGAGGATCTATGGCGAGGGGGACGGCCGGTTCGCCGGGGGCTGCGATGTGGCGTACGCCACGGTCGGGAGCGGCCACCCGGCGCCGCCGCTCGCCCGGACCCGGCGTCGCGCTCAAGTCCGGACCGCGACCCGGCGCCCGGCCGGGCCGCGCGGATCAGCCCGGAGTCGTACGCTGGAGACCCCCGGCCCGTGTGACGTGCCGGGCGGTTCGCGTTGCCCCACCCGCTTCCGGTTGGTTGCCCCACCCACTCCGGTTATCTGGACGGAAAGCCTTCAATGAGCCTGCACGGTCTGCTCGACGCTGTCGTCAAGGACTCGGCACTCGCCGAAGCGGCCAAGGCCGCGACCGACGGTCACCGTATGCACGTCGACCTGGTCGGCCCGCCCGCGGCCCGGCCCTTCGCCGTGGCGGCGCTGGCCCGCGAGTCCGGCCGCACCGTCCTCGCCGTGACGGCCACCGGCCGGGAGGCGGAGGACCTGGCCGCCGCGCTGCGCACCATCCTGCCGCCGGACGGCATCGCGGAGTACCCCTCGTGGGAGACGCTCCCGCACGAGCGGCTCTCGCCCCGCTCCGACACGGTCGGCCGCCGCCTCGCGGTGCTGCGCCGCCTGGCCCACCCCCGTACGGACGACCCGGAGACCGGCCCGGTGTCGGTGATCGTCGCGCCGGTCCGCTCGGTGCTGCAGCCGCAGGTCAAGGGGTTGGGCGAGCTGGAGCCCGTGGCGCTGCGCAGCGGGCAGACCACCGACCTGAACGAGATCGTCGAGGCGCTCGCGGCAGCGGCGTACGCCCGGGTCGAGCTGGTCGAGAAGCGCGGCGAGTTCGCCGTACGGGGCGGCATCCTCGACGTCTTCCCGCCCACCGAGGAACACCCGCTGCGCGTGGAGTTCTGGGGCGACGACGTCGAGGAGATCCGGTACTTCAAGGTCGCCGACCAGCGCTCCCTGGAAGTCGCCGAGCACGGCCTGTGGGCGCCGCCCTGCCGTGAGCTGCTGCTCACCGACGACGTGCGCGAGAAGGCCGCGGCCCTCGCCGAGCTCCACCCGGAGCTCGGCGAGCTGCTCGGGAAGATCGCCGAGGGCATCGCGGTCGAGGGCATGGAGTCCCTCGCCCCGGTCCTTGTGGACGACATGGAGCTGCTGCTCGACGTCATGCCGGAGGGCTCCATGGCGGTGGTCTGCGACCCGGAGCGGGTGCGCACGCGCGCGGCCGACCTGGTGGCGACCTCGCAGGAGTTCCTGCAGGCCAGCTGGGCGGCGACGGCGGGCGGCGGGGAGGCCCCGATCGACGTGGACGCGGCCTCGCTGTGGGGCATCGCGGACGTCCGGGACCACGCGCGCGACCTCGGCATGATGTGGTGGTCGGTCAGCCCCTTCGCCGCCGACGAGGCCCTGACACATGACGCTGACGCGCCGGGGGACGACCACACCCTCAAGCTCGGCATGCACGCCCCGGAGACGTACCGCGGCGACACCGCGAAGGCCCTCGCCGACACCAAGGGCTGGCTCGCCGACGGCTGGCGCACCGTCTACGTCACCGAGGGCCACGGCCCCGCCGCCCGCACCGTGGAGGTCCTCGGCGGCGAGGGCATCGCGGCCCGTCTGGACGGCGACCTCGGCGAGCTGACGCCCTCCGTCGTGCACGTCTCCTGCGGCTCGATCGACTACGGCTTCATCGACCCGGCGCTGAAGCTCGCCGTGCTCACCGAGACCGACCTGTCGGGGCAGAAGGCGGCGGGCAAGGACGGCCAGCGCATGCCGGCCCGCCGCCGCAAGACGATCGACCCGCTGACCCTGGAGGCCGGCGACTACATCGTCCACGAGCAGCACGGCGTCGGCCGCTACATCGAGATGGTGCAGCGCACCGTCCAGGGCGCCACCCGCGAGTACCTCGTCGTGGAGTACGCCCCCGCCAAGCGCGGCCAGCCCGGCGACCGGCTGTACATCCCCACCGACCAGCTGGAGCAGATCACCAAGTACGTGGGCGGCGAGGCCCCCACCCTGCACCGCCTGGGCGGCGCGGACTGGACGAAGACGAAGGCGCGGGCGAAGAAGGCGGTCAAGGAGATCGCCGCCGACCTCATCAAGCTGTACTCGGCCCGCATGGCGGCCCCCGGCCACGCCTTCGGCCCCGACACGCCCTGGCAGCGCGAGCTGGAGGACGCCTTCCCGTACGTGGAGACGCCCGATCAGCTCACCACGATCGCCGAGGTCAAGGAGGACATGGAGAAGACGGTCCCGATGGACCGCCTGGTCTGCGGTGACGTCGGTTACGGCAAGACGGAGATCGCGGTCCGCGCGGCGTTCAAGGCGGTGCAGGACGGCAAGCAGGTCGCGGTCCTCGTCCCCACGACGCTGCTGGTGCAGCAGCACTTCGGCACGTTCTCCGAGCGGTACTCGCAGTTTCCGGTCAGCGTGCGGGCGCTCAGCCGCTTCCAGACGGAGACCGAGTCGAAGGCGACCCTGGAGGGCCTGCGCGAGGGATCCGTGGACATCGTCATCGGCACGCACCGCCTCTTCTCCTCCGAGACCAGGTTCAAGGACCTGGGCCTGGTCATCGTCGACGAGGAGCAGCGCTTCGGCGTCGAGCACAAGGAGCAGCTGAAGAAGCTCCGCGCCAACGTCGACGTCCTGACGATGTCGGCCACCCCCATCCCCCGTACGCTCGAAATGGCGGTCACCGGCATCCGCGAGATGTCGACGATCACCACCCCGCCCGAGGAGCGCCACCCGGTCCTCACCTTCGTCGGCCCGTACGAGGAGAAGCAGATCGGCGCGGCCGTCCGCCGCGAACTCCTGCGCGAGGGCCAGGTCTTCTACATCCACAACCGGGTGGAGTCCATCGACCGCGCGGCGGCCAGGCTCCGCGACATCGTCCCCGAGGCCCGCATCGCCACCGCCCACGGCCAGATGTCCGAACAGGCCCTGGAACAGGTCGTGGTGGACTTCTGGGAGAAGAAGTTCGACGTGCTCGTCTCCACGACGATCGTCGAGTCCGGCATCGACATCTCCAACGCCAACACCCTGATCGTGGAGCGCGGCGACAACTTCGGCCTCTCCCAGCTCCACCAGCTGCGCGGCCGCGTCGGGCGTGGCCGCGACCGCGGCTACGCGTACTTCCTCTACCCCCCGGAGAAGCCCCTCACGGAGACGGCCCACGAGCGCCTCGCCACCATCGCCCAGCACACGGAGATGGGCGCGGGCATGTACGTGGCGATGAAGGACCTGGAGATCCGCGGTGCCGGAAACCTCCTCGGCGGCGAACAGTCCGGGCACATCGCGGGCGTCGGCTTCGACCTCTACGTCCGCATGGTCGGCGAGGCGGTGGCCGACTACCGCGCGTCCCTGGAGGGCGGGGTGGAGGAGGAGCCGCCGCTGGAGGTCAAGATCGAGCTCCCGGTCGACGCCCATGTCCCGCACGACTACGCGCCCGGCGAGCGCCTGCGCCTGCAGGCCTACCGCGCCATCGCCTCCGCCACCACGGAGGAGGACATCAAGGCCGTCCGCGAGGAACTCACCGACCGCTACGGCAAGCTGCCCGAGCCGGTCGAGAACCTCCTCCTGGTCGCGGGCCTGCGGATGCTCGCCCGCGCCTGCGAGGTCGGCGAGATCGTCCTGCAGGGCAACAACATCCGCTTCGCACCGGTGGACCTGCGCGAGTCGCAGGAGCTCAGGCTGAAGCGGCTCTACCCGGGAACGGTCATCAAGGCGGCCGCGCACCAGGTCCTCGTACCGCGCCCGAAGACCGCGAAGGTCGGCGGAAAGCCGCTGGTCGGGCGCGAACTGCTGGGCTGGGTCGGGGAGTTCCTCACGTCGATCCTGGGGTCGTAGGTCTTTCGTTCGGACCAGGCCGGATCGATCAGGCCGGATCAGGCCGTGGGGGTGCCGGCCGTGGGGGTGCAGGCCGCCGCTATCGACAGGCTGTTCTCGTAGAGGTGGTGCCGGGTGATCCGGCCGTTCTCGACGGTGAGGCGCAGCGCGAAGGGGCCGTCGAAGGTCTTGCCGGTGGCGCGCACCCGGCCCGAGAGGTGCCCCGTCAGGACGGCGTCTGCGCCGTCGACCAGGAAGGCGTCCACACTGGCGCGGGCGTCCTCGGCGACCGTGTGCTCCGCCAGCTCCGCGGACTGGGCGGCGCATTCGGCGCCGGTGGAGCGGGGGCGGATCCACGGCACGGCGGGGTTCTCGGCGAGCAGCCAGTCGACGTCGTCGGCGAAGATCTCCACCATCCGGCGGGTGTCCCCGGCCAGCCGGGCGGCGAGGAACTCTTCCACCACGGCGCGGGTCCGTGCGGCGGTGTCGGTGGTCATGGGGTTCTCCTAGGTCCGGAGCGGGTTCATGCGGCTGATGTGAGCGATCCTGCCCGGGGGTGGCGGGCGGGTCGATTACCGCGGAGGTAAGGGAACGCGTCGCGGAGGCGCGGGAGGCGGGCCGCTACCGTGGGCCGCGAGAGTCCGCCCAGGGGAGGGGAGAGCGCCGTGTCGCTCAAGGTCGTGGGTCTGCACCGGTTTCCGGTGAAGTCGATGCTGGGCGAGGAGCACGAGCGGCTCGTCTTCGGTCCGCGCGGCGCCGTCGGAGACCGGGAGTGGGCCCTGCGTCACCCCGACGGCAAGCTGGGCAGCGGCAAGAACCACGTCCGTTTCCGCCGCGTCCCCGGGCTCCTGGAGCACTACGCCACGTACGACGCGGACGGGCTGCCCGTCGTCACCGCGCCGGACGGCGCCACGCTGCGGCCCGGCGACCCGCGGCTGCCCGAGCGCTTCGGCGAGGGCGTCGAACTGGTCAGGGAGGGCGGGACGAGCCACAAGGACGTCTCCGCCGTCTCCCTCATCGGCACCGCCTCGCTCCGCGCGCTCGGCGACCTGCTCGGCGACGCGGACCCCGTCGACGTACGGCGGCTGCGCAAGAACATCGTCGTGGAGACCGACGAGCCATGGATCGAGGAGGACTGGGTGGGCAGGGAGATCGTCATCGGCGGCGGGCGGCAGGAGGGTGCTCTGCGGCTGCGCGGCCTCAAGCGCGTCAAGCGCTGTGTCATGGTCACCCAGGCCCAGCCCGGCCTGCCCACCGACAACCGGGTCCTCAAGACCCTCACCGCCGCCCGCGGCATGTGCATCGGGCTCCACACGGACATGGTGGCGCCCGCGCCCGTCGTCCTCGGCGACACGCTGGTCGTCCGGTGAACCGGCGTACCGTTTCCGCCCTGCTCGCCCTGGTCGCCGCCCCCGCGCTGCTCACCGGCTGCGAGCTCGGCTCCGACGACCCGGCGGGCAAGGAGGGCGCGGGCGGGCCCGCGGCGGGCGCGGGCTCCGCGCTGGCCGCCGTCGACACGCTCACCGTCAAGGGCCGCGCTCCGAAGACCGGTTACGACCGCGGCAGGTTCGGCACCCCCTGGGCCGACACCGACTCCAATCGCTGCCCGACCCGGGACGACATCCTCAAGCGCGACCTGACGGACGTCCGGTACACGGGCGGCGAGTGCCGGGTGGCGTCCGGGAGGCTCGCGCCCGACCCGTACACCGGCAAGGACGTGACGTTCCGGCGCGGCAGCAGCCAGGTCGACATCGACCACCTCGTGGCCCTCTCGGACGCCTGGCAGAAGGGCGCCTTCCGCTGGGAGCCGGGCAAGCGCATCGCCTTCGCCAACGACCCGCTCAACCTCCTGGCGGTCGACGCGGGCACCAACCGCGGCAAGAGCGACGGCGACACGGCGACCTGGCTCCCGCCGAACAAGGCGTACCGCTGCGCGTACGTGGCAGGCCAGGTCGCGGTGAAGAAGAAGTACGGGGTATGGGTGACGGGCGCGGAACGCGACGCGATGAGAAAGGTCCTGGCCACTTGCCCTGACGAGGACCTCCCGTCAGGCCCGGCCCCGACCCAGGCCCCACCCCGCTTCCACGCCCGCTGACTCAACACCCGGGGGGAGGCCCGAAGGCCCCTCCCAGGGGCGCGGGGAACTGCGCACCCAGCCCCATCGGCGCAGCAGAGAACGACGCACGGCGGGCCCCCGAAGGCGCCCTTCCCAAGGGGCGCGGGGAACTGCGCACCCAGCCCCATCGGCGCCGCAGAGAACGACGCACCGCGGGGCCCCGAAGGGGGCCTTTCCAAGGGGCGCGGGGAACTGCGCACCCAGCCCCATCGGCGCAGCAGAGAACGACGCACCGCGGGGCCCCGAAGGGGGCCTTTCCAAGGGGCGCGGGGAACTGCGCACCCAGCCCCATCGGCGCCGCAGAGAACGACGCACCGCGGGGCCCCGAAGGCGGCCTTCCCAAGGGGCGCGGGGAACTGCGCACCCAGCCCCATCGGCGCAGCAGAAAAATAAACACCGCCACCCCCGCGGGACGCGTACCGTGCGGCACATGACCCTGAAGATCACCACCCTCGCGGAGCGCCCCGAGCTCACCACCCCGCTCTGGCACCTCGCAGAGGACTGGCCGGAGTTCATCCGCCACGACCCGGTCGGCTGGTCGCTGATGGGCCGGATCGTCGCGGAACTCCCCGAGTACGTCCTGGTCGCCACCGACGAGGAGGCTGACGGCAAGGTCGTGGCCCGCGCGTTCAGCGTGCCGTTCGCGCTGCGCGACCGCGAGGACGGCGCCCTGCCCGACGGCGGCTGGGACCAGGTCCTTCTGTGGGCCTACTCCGACCTGCGGCACGGCAAGGAGACGGACACGGTCAGCGCCATCGAGATAACCGTCGACAAGTCGGCTCGGGGAACGGGCCTCTCCGGCCGGATGCTCGCGGCCATGCGGGACAACGCGCGCGCCCGCGGCTTCACCGAGGTCGTCGCGCCCGTACGCCCCAACGCCAAGCACCTCGAACCGGCCGCGTCCATCGACGAGTACGCGTACCGCACCCGCGAGGACGGCCTCCCGCACGACCCGTGGCTGCGGGTGCACGTACGGGCGGGCGGCGTCGTCGAGAAGGTCGCGCACGCCTCCATGACGGTGTCCGGCTCGGTCGCGCAGTGGCGCGAGTGGACCGGACTGCCGTTCGACGAGGAGGGCCCGGTCGAGGTGCCGGGCGCGCTGGTGCCGGTCCACTGCGAACCGGCGCGCGGCTACGGCGTGTACGTCGAGCCGAACGTATGGGTGCGGCACACGGTGTGAGGAGCGCCCCAACCTGATGGGTGCCCCAACCTGATGGGTGCCTCAACTCCCGGGAAATCGTTGGTCGAATAGGTGTCGAATGGCTGGCCGAGAAGGCAGCCACTGCCTAACATCGATCACCGCAAGACTTTGTGCTCCACCGCACAATCTCCACCGGGAGGCTCACTTGCACCGCCGTCGTCGTCGCACAGCGCTCATCCTCTCCTCGGCCGCGATCGCCGCGGTCCCTCTGCTGACCGCCTGCGGCAGCAAGGCGCACCCAGGCGCCGCGGCCGTCGTCGGCGGCGACCGCATCACGGTCGCGCAGCTGGAGGGCCGGGTGAACGAGGTGCGCGAGGCGCAGCGTGCCGCCGTCCCCGACGACGCGCAGTACTCGCAGGCCATCGCCAAGTCCGGCGGCCTCACCCGCAGCACACTGCACACGATGGTCCTGGACAAGGTCCTGCACCGCGCGGCCACCGACGCCGGGGTGAGCGTCACGCGCCGCGACATCCAGACGATGCGGACCGGCCTCGAACAGCAGGCCGGTGGCCGCAAGGCCCTGGAGCAGGGCTGGCTGCAGCAGTACAGCGTCGCCCCCGACCGCCTCGACGACAGCCTGCGCACGGAGATCGAGGCGCAGAAGCTCGCCCGCGAGTTGGGCGCGGACATGAACTCCCCGCAGGGCCAGGCGGTCTTCTGGAAGGCCCTCTCCGGCGCCTCGAAGAAGCTCGACATCGACCTGAACCCGCGCTACGGCACCTGGGACGTCGAGAAGAACAAGCGCACGGACACCAAGACGCCGTGGCTGCGCGAGGTCACCGACGCCGGGGCCGCGCAGGAGCAGCGCGCCTAGGCCCTGTCGTCAAACTCGCGTCTGCCTCGCGGCGTCTGGCACGCACGCTCGCCGCGTTGTCGGGCTCATCCCGGTACGCCCAGTACCGGGATGACCCTCCGCCTTGCGATCGCACGCACCAGACGCCGCGAGGCCGCCCTTCGGGCGAACGACGCGAGTTTGACGACAGGGCCTAGCGGACGCGAGGGCGTACGGCGTACAGCGGAAGGGGCCGGGGTGCTGTCGGCGGCCTGGGTTACGTTCGACAGGTGAACGAGACCGAGACCACGCCCCCGGCCGACGCCCCCGACGCCCCCGACGCGCCCGTCGGCCGCGTCATCCTGCTGACCACCAGCCACCGCGTCGCACCCGGCCTGCTGTCCTGGCCCGCCTGGCAGGCGCTGCACGGGGCCGACGAGGTGCTGTGCGCCGACGCGGACCACCCCCAGCTGCCGTACCTGCGCGAGGCGGGCGTGCGCGTGCGGCAGGCGGCGCCCACCGCCCAGGAGCTGGTGGACGCCTGCGCGGGCGGCCGCACGGTCCTCGTCGTCGCCACCGCCGAGGGCGACCGCGCCCTCACCGACGGCCTGGCCCGGCTCGCGGGATCGGGCCGCGTCGCCATGCCGGACCTGGAGCTCCTGCCCGCCTCGTACGACCTGCCCGGCGCCCGCCTGCTCGACGTCGTCCAGGTGATGGACCGGATCCGCGCCGAGTGCCCGTGGTCCTCGCAGCAGACGCACAAGGGCCTGGCGAAGTACGCCATCGAGGAAGCGTACGAACTGGTGGAGGCGATCGAGGAGGGTGACCGGACGGAGCTGCGCGAGGAGCTCGGTGACGTCCTGCTCCAGGTCGTCTTCCACGCGCGGATCGCCGAGGAGGGCGGCCCCGGGGAGGACGACGAGCCCTTCTCCGTCGACGACGTCGCGGGCGGCATCGTCGAGAAGCTCATCCACCGCCACCCGCACGTCTTCGGCGACGACACGGCGCGGACCCCGGAGGACGTCAAGGCGCACTGGCTGCGCACGAAGGCGCAGGAGAAGCGGCGGACCTCGGTCACCGAGGGCATCCCGCTCGGCCAGCCCGGCCTGGCCCTGGCCGCGAAGCTGGCATCGCGCGTACGCACGGCGGGACTTGAGGTCGACGTGCCCACCGGGGACGGCGTCGGATACGAGCTGCTCGACCTGGCCCTGCGGGCCGAGTCCGAGGGCGTCGACCCGGAGGCCGCCCTCCGCGCTGCCGCACGCGCCTACCGGGACGCGGTGCGGGCGGCGGAGGGGGCGGGCGCTTAGTACGGTTGCCTCCTCAGGCGGTACGAGGGCGTGGGGGCTTGTGTGGCAGCGGAGTTGGAGGTACTGGCCGCCGAGGCGGCCGACGTCCTCGTGGCGGCGATGCAGGGGGACGAGGACCGCTGGCGGACGGCCCGGGACGCGTTCGTGATGTTCTTCCGGCACTCGCGTGTCGTGGGGGCCGACACCGACCTCGACGTCGACAGGATGCGCGCGACGAGGCAGACCGTGGACCCGGAACGATTGCGGGCGGCCTGGGCCGGGGTCGTGCACCATTGCCTGAGGACCGGCGGGCGGGTGCGGGAGGGCCGCCTGCGGCTCGTCATGGCCTCCCTGGACCTCGACTCCGGCCGTGCCCTGCCCCCGGCGGCCGGCGCCGAGCCCGGCACGGCCGACGCCACCGGGCACTTCGAGATCGACTACGCGCCCCCCGCCTGGTACACCCGGGCCACGAGCACGGAGGACTCCGACGCACCGGCCGAACCCGCCGCGCGGAACTCCGTCACCGGCGGCGCGCAGAGCGCCGTCGTACAGGCCAATTCCATCCAGTCCCTCACCGTCACCACCCCGCCAGCCCCGCCCGCACCCCCGCCCGCACCCCCGCACACCGCCCCCGCCGACAGCTGGCCCCGCGTCGACCAGCTGCGCCGCCTGGGCCTCGGCGTGCGCCCCACCCGCCGCTTCACCTGGGTGAAGGCCCTGCCTCCCTACGTCGCGAGGGACTGCGACGCGGAGCTGTCCGTCCTCCTGCGGCAGGCCGCGCACCACGGCGGCCTCGTCATCGTCACGGGCGCGCCCCTGTCCGGAAAGACCTCCACGGCGTGGGCGGCCCTGCGGGCGAGCGTGCCGGAGGACTCCCGGGTCTTCGTCGCGGGCGGCGGAACGGACCTGCGCGACCTGCCCGACCAGCTCCGGGGCCGCGACGCCACGGGCACCCACATCGTGTGGCTCGACGACCTCGACGGCCACCTCGCGGAGCCCGGCACCCCCGGTGTGCTCGCCCAGCTCACCCACGACCGTGTCCTGGTCCTGGCGACGATGCGGGACGAGGCGTACGACAGACATCGCTTCGGACAGCATCCGGGCGCCCGCGTGCTGAGCGTCGCGCAGACGGTCGAGGTCGCCGCCGAGTGGAGCGAGGCGGAGCTGGCGCGGCTCGCGACGGTCGACGACCCGCGCTTCACGGACGCCGTCCGGTGGCGCGGGGACCTGGGCATCACGGAGTTCCTCGCACTCGGCCCCGACCTGTGGGAGGAGTGGCGCAGGGCGCGGCGCGCGGGCGGGCGGCTGCTCGGACACCTCCTGGTGCGCGCCGCGATCGACCTCGCGCGGTGCGGGCTCACCCGGGGCGTCACACCCAAGCTGCTGAGGCAGATCAGGCAGGAGTACGAGCCGGTGGCGGCCGACACGGCCGGGGAACCCTTCGAGGAGGCGCTCGCCTGGGCCACCGCGCCCCGGCACGGCGTGACCGGCCTGCTCGTACCGGGGGAGTGGCCCGGCACCTGGCGGGCGTACGGCTCGCTGGTCGCGGACGCGGCCCGCTCGGACCCGGCGGTGCCGGACCGCGTGTGGACCCGCGCGTACGAGGAGCTGGAGCCGCACGACCCGGCCGAGCTGGAGGGCCTGGTGGCCGCCTTCCGCGCGGCCCTGACGCCCCGCGCCGAGGGCGGGGACGCCCACGTCATGACGTGGCTCGGCCTGCTGGCCCAGGACGAGGGGGAGACGGAGACCGCCGAGCACTGGTTCCGCGAGGCCGCGGCCCGCGGGAACACCCGCGCCGCCGGCCGCCTCGGCCACCTCCTCGCCACCCGCGTCGCGTACCCGGAAGCGGTCCCTCACCTGACGGCCGCCGCCGACGCGGGCGAGGCCGGGGCGGCCGCCCTGCTCGGCCAGGTCCACCAGCACCTCGCCGTCCACTACTTCCGCATCGCCGCGGCCGACGGCGACGCCTCGGCCACCCGGCGGCTGGGGGGCCTGCTCCGCCCGACCGGCAAGGAACCCGGACAGGACCCGATCCGGGACGCCGGCCCGGACGCCGGCATGGACCCCGGCTAGGTCCGTGCGGCGCCCACCCTGGGGATACCGTCGACCGCATGCACGACCAGCCGCCCACGCCCTGCCCCGCAGGAACCACGTCCGCAGGAGCCACGCCCGCCCCCGGGACGCCCCCGCCCCCGCAGCCCGAACTCTTCACCTGGGAGTTCGCCACCGACCCCTACCCGGCGTACGCCTGGCTGCGCGAGAACTCCCCGGTGCACCGCACCACGCTGCCCAGCGGCGTGGAGGCCTGGCTCGTCACCCGGTACGCGGACGCGCGGCAGGCCCTCGCGGACCAGCGGCTCAGCAAGAACCCGGCCCACCACGACGAGCCCGCCCACGCCAAGGGCAAGACCGGCATCCCCGGCGAGCGCAAGGCCGAGCTGATGACGCATCTGCTCAACATCGACCCGCCGGACCACACCCGCCTGCGCCGGCTCGTCGCGAAGGCGTTCACGCCGCGCCGGGTGGCCGAATTCGCGCCGCGCGTGCAGGAGCTGACGGACTCCCTCATCGACGCGCTTCTCGACAAGCACGGCGTGGCGGAGGGCGAGGCCGACCTCATCCACGAGTTCGCCTTCCCCCTCCCCATCTACGCCATCTGCGACCTGCTCGGCGTCCCCCGCGAGGACCAGGACGACTTCCGGGACTGGGCGGGCATGATGATCCGCCACGGGGGCGGGCCCAGGGGCGGTGTGGCCCGGTCGGTGAAGAAGATGCGCGGCTATCTCGCCGAGCTCATCCACAGGAAGCGCCTCGACCCGGGCGAGGACCTCATCTCCGGGCTCATCAAGGCCTCCGACCACGGCGAGCACCTCACCGAGAACGAGGCGGCGGCCATGGCCTTCATCCTGCTCTTCGCAGGCTTCGAGACCACCGTCAATCTCATCGGCAACGGCCTGTACGCGCTGCTCACCCACCCCGAACAGCGCGAGCGGCTGCAGCGGGCGCTGGCCGATGGCGACACCGGGCTCCTGGCGACCGGCGTCGAGGAACTCCTGCGCTTCGACGGGCCCGTCGAGCTCGCCACCTGGCGGTTCGCGACGGAGGCGGTCCGCGTCGGCGGGCAGGACATCGCCGCGGGCGACCCCGTCCTCGTCGTGCTCGCCGCCGCCGACCGCGATCCGGCCCGCTTCGACCGGCCCGACACCCTGGACCTTTCCCGCCGCGACAACCAGCACCTCGGATACGGGCACGGAATCCACTACTGCCTCGGTGCTCCGCTCGCCCGGCTGGAGGGGCAGACCGCCCTCTCGACGCTGCTCAGACGCCTCCCCGACCTGGAACTCGCGTCGGATCCGGCCGATTTGCGGTGGCGTGGCGGGCTGATCATGCGGGGACTGCGGACGCTGCCGGTGAAGTTCACAAACGCACAGCCACCGGCCGGGGGCTGACGGGCCGTCACGACTGTGATGTTCACGTGATCTCCGCTGCATCGACTTGTGACAAGCGTTCGACTGCGGCTACGTTCACGACGACTTGGGCGCCCCCGGGCGCCCCAGCCGTCGCTGCAGTCTCCTGAAAGGCAACCGCATGCTCTCCGGTCAAGGTCGTCACCGACGCCCCCGCCAGGCCCCGGCTCTCATCGTCGCGGCAGGCGTCACCGGATCAGCCATCGCCATCCCACTGCTCGCCGCCACCAGCGCGAGCGCCGCCTCCACCGACACGTGGGACAAGCTCGCCCAGTGCGAGAGCGGCGGCGCGTGGAGCGCGAACCCCGGCAACGGTTATTACGGAGGGCTCCAGCTCTCCCAGGACACCTGGGAGAGCCACGGCGGCCTCGACTACGCGCCCAGCGCCGACCAGGCCTCCAAGTCCCAGCAGATCTCCGTCGCCGAGAAGGTCCTCGGCGACCGGGGCACCGCCGCCTGGCCGAGCTGCGCGCCGATCGCCGGGCTCACCGACGGCGGCGCCGCGGCCGACGTGGACCCGGGCGCGCCCGTCACCGGGGAGCCGTCCGACCCGTCCGCCCCGTCCGACCCGTCGGGCTCGACCGGCGACGACGAACCCGAGGGCTCCAAGGACTCCAAGGGCTCCAAGGACTCCGGCAGCGCCGATGACTCCGGCGACTCCAAGGGCGCGGAGAAGGGCGAGCCGTCCGCCGACCCGTCCAACTCGGCCGATCCGTCCGCCGATCCCTCCGACGACCCGTCCGCGGACCCGGAGAAGCCCTCCGGCGACCCGGGCGACGCGCGAGACAAGAATCACGACGAGTCGGGTGAAAAGGGCGACAAGGGTCACAAGGGCGGGGCGGGTGACGCCGACGGCGCGTCCGGCTCCGGCAAGTCCGGGGAGAAGGACGGCACTTCGCCCGACGCCGAGGACGCGACCGCACCCTCCGAGGGATCGGGCTCCTCCGCGGGGCGCCACCGAGGCGACCGCGCGGACGAGGACGAGAGTGCGGGAGGGCGTCCCGGACGGCACGCCTCGCGCGGCGAGGAGCGCACCGGCGCGGTCGCCGACGGGACGTACACGGTGCGCTCCGGGGACAGTCTCTCGGTCATCGCGGACGACCTCGACGTCGAGGGCGGCTGGCACGAGCTCTACACCGAGAACAAGAAGACCGTCGGCGACGACCCGGACCTCATCCTCCCCGGTCAGAGCCTCGATCTGGGCGAAAAGTAACGGTAGTTGACGAAGAGTCGGGCGGGGCCTTCACGCCGTATGTCCGCTTTGGCGCGAGTGAGACATGAGTCTCAGAAGCCCTGATCGTCTTTGAAATTGTGTGGAAGACGTGATTACCGTCGTCACCGCTCGCCACTGGTGGGCCCCGCCGGTCGGTACGCCGAATCCTGCCAACGGCCGGACGGGAACAGTCGTCGCTTCGAGCGCCGTAGGCAGGAGCGGGGGACCCAAGGTTTGTGCCGGGTCCGTCCGTTGAGGGGACGCACAGCGAGAAGGCTGTGCGCCGCGAGACGGACGGGAACGGCTAGGGGTGAAGCCGCGCTCTGAGGAGCGCGGCCGGGCAACCACATCGGCCCGAACCCGACAGCTCACCTCGCAGGCGTCGGTGAGGGGATCACTCATGCTGTTTTCCAGCAAGGGCAAGCACCGTCGTCCGTCCAAGGCCACCCGGGTCGCCACGCTCGCCGGCGTCACCGGTGTCGCGGTCGCCGCCCCGCTGATGGCCGCCGGTTCGGCCTCCGCCGCCACCGACCAGGAGTGGGACGCCGTCGCCCAGTGCGAGGCGGGCGGCAACTGGTCGATCAACACCGGCAACGGCTACCAGGGCGGTCTGCAGTTCTCGCCGTCCACCTGGGCCGCGTACGGCGGCACGAAGTACGCGCCCTCCGCCGACAAGGCGTCCAAGGCCCAGCAGATCGAGATCGGCGAGAAGGTCCTCGCGGGTCAGGGCAAGGGTGCCTGGCCGAGCTGTGGCGTCGGCCTCTCGGGCGCCTCGAACCACAGCGGCGGCGGCTCGCAGCAGCAGGCCCCGCAGCAGGCCCCGCAGCAGCAGGAGTCCAAGCCGCAGCAGACGCAGCCGCAGGCCGCTCCGAAGCAGCAGCAGGCCGCTCCGAAGCCGCAGCCCGCGCCGCAGACCGAGAGCAAGAAGACCGTCGAGACCCCGACCGGCAAGACGGTCAAGAAGGGCGACGGCGAGTACAAGGTCAAGACGGGCGACACCCTGTCCAAGATCGCCGAGGCGAAGCACGTCAAGGGCGGCTGGCACAAGGTCTACAAGCTCAACGGCGACATCATCGACAACGCCGACATGATCTACCCGGGCCAGCAGCTGCACCTCAGCTAAAGCCCCGGCTCCACCCGGCCGTGCCTCGGCGGACGCACGGCCGCCCCCGTCCCCACGGGCTCCCCGCCCCGGTGCGCGTATCCCCCGTACGCACCGGGGCGGGGCCATGTCCGCCCCCGTGTCCGCCGCCGGAATGCCGCGGTCCTGGCCTGCCCGGCCGCCCGGCTTGTTCGCTACGAGCGAGTAGAAACGCGGCCCATCGTCCTGTTTCCGGGGGATTTGGCCGCTTCTCCGTCCCACGGGACGGGCGGTCGGCTGGCTGAAGCCCCGGAGCCGGTTAGGCTCAGGAGACGCAGGGCCGAAACGGTCTGTTCCCTCGCGTATTCGCGTCACACTCCCAGAAGGAGATGCTCGTGCCGTCCATCGACGTCGTCGTAGCCCGGGAAATCCTGGACTCCCGAGGCAACCCCACGGTCGAGGTCGAGGTCGGCCTCGACGACGGCAGCACCGGTCGTGCCGCCGTTCCGTCCGGTGCCTCCACCGGTGCCTTCGAGGCCATCGAACTCCGTGACGGTGACCCCAACCGTTACCAGGGCAAGGGTGTCGAGAAGGCCGTCCTCGCCGTCATCGAGCAGATCGGCCCGGAGCTCGTCGGCTACGACGCCACCGAGCAGCGCCTGATCGACCAGGCCATGTTCGACCTGGACGCCACCGACAACAAGGGCTCGCTCGGCGCCAACGCCATCCTCGGCGTCTCGCTCGCCGTCGCGCACGCCGCCTCCGAGGCCAGCGACCTGCCGCTGTTCCGCTACCTCGGCGGCCCGAACGCGCACCTGCTGCCCGTCCCGATGATGAACATCCTGAACGGCGGGTCGCACGCCGACTCGAACGTCGACATCCAGGAATTCATGATCGCCCCGATCGGCGCGGAGTCCTTCTCCGAGGCCCTGCGCTGGGGCACCGAGGTCTACCACACCCTCAAGAAGGTGCTGAAGGAGAAGGGCCTCTCCACCGGCCTCGGCGACGAGGGCGGCTTCGCCCCGAACCTGGACTCCAACCGGGCCGCGCTCGACCTCATCCTGGAGGCCATCAAGCAGGCCGGTTACGTCCCCGGTGAGCAGGTCGCGCTCGCCCTCGACGTCGCCGCGTCCGAGTTCTACAAGGACGGCTCCTACGAGTTCGAGGGCAAGTCCCGCTCGGCCGCCGAGATGACCGAGTACTACGCGGAGCTCGTCGCCTCGTACCCGCTGGTCTCCATCGAGGACCCGCTGTTCGAGGACGACTGGGCCGGCTGGAACACCATCACCGAGAAGCTCGGCGACAAGGTGCAGCTCGTCGGCGACGACCTGTTCGTCACCAACCCCGAGCGCCTGGCCCGCGGCATCGAGGAGAACTCGGCCAACGCCCTGCTCGTCAAGGTCAACCAGATCGGTTCGCTGACCGAGACCCTGGACGCCGTCGAGATGGCCCAGCGCAGCGGCTTCAAGTGCATGATGTCGCACCGCTCCGGCGAGACCGAGGACGTCACCATCGCCGACCTGGCCGTCGCCACCAACTGCGGCCAGATCAAGACCGGCGCCCCGGCCCGCTCCGAGCGCGTCGCCAAGTACAACCAGCTGCTTCGCATCGAGGAGATCCTCGACGACGCCGCGGTCTACGCCGGCCGCAGCGCGTTCCCGCGCTTCCGCTCCGCGGAGTAGCAGAACCGGCGCAGCGGCCGGAGCACTGCCCAGTAGCTCTCGCCGCCACGTGGTTACCTACGTCCCCGCACCCGGTCCCGTACCGTGTGCGGGGACGTACGTACGTGCAGGCGCTGCGCTGGGGAGGCGGAACCATGGCCAAGGCCGGGACCAAGGACCGGTTCTCCACCGCGACCCGCCTGCGGCTGCTCGGCGAGCAGACCGCCGAGCGCGTCTACCGCTCCCAGACCAAGCGCCAGGCCCGGCGCTCCCGGCTGACCGGCCGCGCCGCTCTTCTCGCGCTCGTGCTCTGCTCGTTGGTCGTCGCGCTCGCGTACCCGATGCGGCAGTACGTCTCCCAGCGCGCCGAGATCGACGACCTGCGCCGGCAGCAGGCCGAGCACCAGGCGGACGTCGAGAAGCTGCGCGACGAGAAGGCCCGTTGGCAGGACGACGCGTACGCGGAGCAGCGCATCCGGGACCGCCTGCACTACGTGATGCCGGGCGAGACCGGATTCACGGTGATCGACCCCGCGGCGGCCAAGAGCCGGCGCACGGACCGGGGGGCGGCCTCGCGCCCCTGGTACTCGAACGTCTGGGACGGCGTCGACAAGGCCGACCGCCCCGACGACTGACCCACGGACATGGAAAGACAGGCATGCACACGCCTCCGCCGACCACCCCGCGCACCGAGCCGACCGACGCCGACGTCGAGGCCTTCAAGCAGCAGCTCGGCCGCCCGCCGCGCGGCCTGCGGGCCATCGCGCACCGCTGCCCCTGCGGACAGCCGGACGTCGTCGAGACGGCGCCGCGCCTCCCGGACGGCACGCCGTTCCCGACGACGTACTACCTGACGTGCCCGCGGGCCGCGTCCGCGATCGGCACGCTGGAAGCCAACGGCGTGATGAAGGAGATGTCGGAGCGGCTGCGGACGGACCCCGAACTGGCCGCCGCCTACCGCGCGGCGCACGAGGACTACATCGCCCGCCGCGACGCCATCGAGGTCCTCGATGGCTTCCCGAGCGCGGGCGGCATGCCGGACCGCGTGAAGTGCCTGCACGTCCTGGTCGGCCACTCGCTGGCCGCGGGACCCGGCGTGAACCCGCTGGGCGACGAGGCCATCGCGATGCTTCCGGAGTGGTGGGCCAAGGGTCCCTGCGTCACGCCGTGCGCCACCGAGGAGACCGAGTGACCCGCGTCGCCGCCATCGACTGCGGCACCAACTCGATCCGCCTGCTCGTCGCGGACGCCGACCCCGTCACCGGCGAACTGGTCGACCTGGACCGCCGGATGACGATCGTCCGGCTCGGCCAGGGCGTCGACCGGACGGGCCGCCTCGCCCCCGACGCGCTTGAGCGCACCTTCGCGGCGTGCCGTGAGTACGCCGCCGTCATCAAGGAGCACGGCGCCGAGCGCGTCCGCTTCGTCGCCACCTCCGCGTCCCGCGACGCGGAGAACCGCGACGAGTTCGTCAGCGGCGTCCTGGACATCCTCGGCGTCGAACCGGAGGTCATCAGCGGTGACCAGGAGGCGGAGTTCTCCTTCACCGGCGCGACCAAGGAGCTGACAGGGCGGGACGACCTCGCCACGCCCTACCTGGTCGTGGACATCGGCGGCGGCTCCACCGAGTTCGTGGTCGGCACCGACCAGGTGCAGGCGGCCCGCTCGGTCGACGTCGGCTGCGTCCGCATGACCGAACGCCATCTCGTCCGCGACGGGGCCGTCACCGACCCGCCGGAGTCGGCGCAGCTCGACGCGATCCGCGCCGACATCGAGGCGGCGCTCGACCTCGCCGAGCGGACGGTCCCCCTCAAGGAGGCCCGCACGCTCGTGGGCCTGGCGGGCTCGGTGACCACCGTCGCCGCGATCGCGCTGGGCCTCGACACGTACGACTGGCGGGCGATCCACCACTCCCGGATCCCGTACGAGCAGGTCAGCGCCATCGTGGAGCGGCTGACCCACGCCACGCACGACGAGCGCGCCGCGATCCCGGTGATGCACGCGGGCCGCGTCGACGTCATCGCGTCCGGCGCCCTGGTGCTGCTCGCGATCATGGACAGGGTGGGTGCCCGCGAGGTCGTCGTCTCGGAGCACGACATCCTCGACGGCATCGCGTACAAGGTGGCGCAGGAGATCGAGGACCAGGCACAGGCCGCCCCCGACCTCTCCTGAGGCCGGGGGCGGGGCGGTGCTCGCCGGTCAGCCGTCGCCGGTCAGCCGTGCCGTTCAACCGTGCCGGTCAGCCGAACTCGCCGTCCCGTGTGCCGTCCCGGAAGGCGGACCACTCGTCCCGGGTGAAGCGAAGGTCCCCCCGGCCGGGGTTGCGCGAGTCGCGCAGGGCCACGGCGCCGTGCGGAAGCACGGCCACCTCGACGCAGTTGCCGTCGGGCCCGCTGTAGCTGCTCTTGTGCCACTTCGCCCGGGTCAGATCCAGGGCGTACAGGTCTTCTTTCCGCATGGGAAACCTCCCTCGTGGGCTTGCCCCCACTCTCCGCGCGGCGCCGGGCGGCTGCGCGGAGGGCTGGGCCGAACGGGGGACGGCCCGCACGGGTCGGGGAGCAGGTCGGGGAGCGGGTCCGGGAGGGGTACGCCTGAGCGCGTCCTGTACCGTCTGAGCGGTCGCCAGGGGGGTCGAAGGGCTCTGCGGCGACAGCGCGTCGGGAAACTTCGTGAAGTTCTTCACAAGGAAAACGGCCCTGATGGGCGAGGTGAGGGGGTCCCTGGCCTCCGAACGGGGTTCGCGCCGGGCGTGCAGCGTGGGATCGGAGCGGTGCGCGGGCGCGGACGAAGCGCTTCGCGCTCCAGTGGTCCACTCCGTACGAGGCCTCGGAGCGCAGCTCACAAGGGGTGAACAACGACTCGTGTGGCACCGTGGTTCCCCTGCGGCGCCATGACCTCCGTCACGTGGGCGGCGAAGTGTAGCAGAGGGCCTCCGTATGCTTGTGAAGGGGCGCACGAGCGACCCCCGTCCGGCGGGTGGATACTCGATGGCATGAGCACCACGGAGCGTCCCAGGATCCTCGTAGTAGGCGGTGGGTACGTAGGCCTGTACGCAGCTCGGCGCATTCTCAAGAAGATGCGCTTCGGAGAGGCGACCGTCACGGTCGTCGACCCCCGTTCGTACATGACCTACCAGCCCTTCCTCCCCGAAGCCGCCGCAGGCAGCATCTCGCCTCGGCACGTCGTCGTACCGCTGCGACGCGTACTGCCGAGGGCCGAGGTCCTCACCGGCCGGGTCACCACCATCGACCAGGACCGCAAGGTGGCCACGGTCGCGCCGCTCGTCGGCGAGGCCTACGAGCTGCCCTTCGACTACCTCGTCATCGCGATGGGCGCGGTCTCCCGCACCTTCCCGATCCCCGGCCTCGCCGAGCAGGGCATCGGCATGAAGGGCATCGAGGAGGCCATCGGCCTGCGCAACCACGTCCTCGAGCAGCTCGACAAGGCTGACTCCACGACGGACGAGGAGGTCCGCCGCAAGGCGTTGACCTTCGTCTTCGTCGGCGGTGGCTTCGCGGGTGCGGAGACCATCGGCGAGGTCGAGGACATGGCCCGCGACGCGGCCAAGTACTACAGCAACGTCAAGCGCGAGGACATGCGCTTCGTGCTCGTCGACGTCGCGGACAAGATCCTTCCCGAGGTCGGCCCGAAGCTCGGCCAGTACGGCAAGGAGCACCTGGAAGGCCGCGGTGTCGAGGTCTACCTCAAGACCGGCATGGACTCCTGCGTGGACGGTCACGTGGTCCTGAACAACGGCCTGGAGGTCGACTCCAACACCATCGTGTGGACCGCGGGCGTCAAGCCGAACCCGGCGCTGTCCCGCTTCGGTCTGCCGCTCGGCCCGCGCGGCCACGTGGACACCCAGACGACGCTCCAGGTGCAGGGCACGGACTACATCTGGGCCGCGGGCGACAACGCCCAGGTGCCGGACGTGGTCGGCCGCAAGGCCGGCAACGAGAACGCCTGGTGCCCGCCGAACGCCCAGCACGCGCTGCGTCAGGCGAAGGTCCTCGGCGACAACGTGATCTCCGGCATGCGGGGCTTCCCGCAGAAGGAGTACAGCCACGCCAACAAGGGTGCGGTCGCCGGTCTCGGCCTGCACAAGGGCGTCGCGATGATCGTCATGGGCAAGATGAAGATCAAGCTCAAGGGCCGTCTCGCCTGGTACATGCACCGCGCGTACCACGGCATGGCGATGCCGACGTTCAACCGCAAGATCCGCGTCTTCGCGGACTGGACGCTGGGCATGTTCCTCAAGCGCGAGGTCGTCTCGCTCGGCGCCATGGAGACGCCGCGCGAGGAGTTCTACGAGGCGGCCAAGCCCGCCCCGAAGCCCGCGGCCGCGGCCGAGCCGGCTCCCGCGGTGAAGACCGAGGAGCGGGCGAAGGCCTCCTGACCTCGCGTCGCTGATCCACCCCGAAGGGGGCCGCCCGCCATCCGTGGTGCGGGCGGCCCCCTTCGGCGTACCCGGAGACAGGCCCCCTTCGGCGCACCCGCAGACAGGGCTTCTTCGGCACCCCGTGAGCAAGTAGGTGTGATGGGCATCTATTTTGCCTTTCCGTGACGCCGCAACGGGACTGCGCCTGGGGGGCTCTGGTGTTTACGTGGTGTTGGACCGTCCCGGGACCCGCCTCCCCGAGCCCCGATTCCCCGGGCGGGGGAGGCCCATTCGGAGGTGCGTCATGCACGACGCCGCACTGCGGCTGAAGAATCTCGCCGAGCAGCTCATCGGAGCCCCGCTCCCCGTGCGCATCCGCGCCTGGGACCGGTCGGAGGCGGGCCCGCCGGGCGCCCCCGTCGTCGTCGTGCGCAACCGCCGAGCCCTGCGCCATCTCCTGTGGAAGCCCGGCGAGCTCGGCCTCGCCCGCGCCTGGGTGGCCGGGGACCTGGACGTCGACGGCGATCTGTACGAGGTCCTCGACCGGCTCGCGGAGTACATCTGGGAGCGCGACGAGGACGCCGGGGGACTGCGGGAAGCCCTGCGCGACCCGAAGGTCCGCGCCGCCGCCCGCTCGCTGCTCGCCCTCTCGGCGCCCTTCCTGCCGCCCTCCCCGCCGCCCGAGGAGATGCGCAGACACGGCCGGCTCCACCGCCACACCAAGGGCAGCGACCGGCAGGCCATCAGCCACCACTACGACGTCGGCAACGACTTCTACGAGCTGGTCCTCGGCCCCTCGATGGTCTACTCGTGCGCGTACTGGGAGTCGCCCGACTCCACCCTGGAGGACGCCCAGCGCGACAAGCTCGACATCGTCTCGCGCAAGCTCGGCCTGAAGCCCGGCATGCGCCTGCTCGACGTCGGCTGCGGCTGGGGCTCCATGGCGATCCACGCGGCCCGCGAGCACGGCGTGAGCGTCGTGGGCGTCACCCTCTCGCAGGAACAGGCCACCTACGCCAGGAAGCGGATCGCCGAGGAGGGGCTGACGGACCGCATCGAGATCCGCGTCCAGGACTACCGCGACGTACGCGACGGGCCCTACGACGCCATCAGCTCCATCGGCATGGCCGAACACGTCGGCGCCGAGCGCTACCTGGAGTACGCGCACGACCTGTACGCCCTCCTGCGCCCCGGCGGACGGCTGCTCAACCACCAGATCGCGCGGCGCCCGCAGGCCGACGAGTCCGCGTACAGCGTGGACGAGTTCATCGACGCGTACGTCTTCCCCGACGGGGAGCTGGCGCCCGTGGGCAGCACGGTCGCGCTCCTGGAGCGGGCCGGTTTCGAGGTCCGCGACCTGGAGGCCATCCGCGAGCACTACGCCCTCACGCTGCGCCGCTGGGTCGCGAACCTGGAGGCGCACTGGGCCGAGGGCCAGCGCCTCACCTCACCGGGCCGGGCCCGCATCTGGCGCCTCTACATGGCCGCCTCCGCCCTGGCCTTCGAACGCAACCGCATCGGCGTGAACCAGGTCCTGGCGGTGAAGACCCCGGAGGCGGGAGCTTCGGAGATGCCGCTGCGCGCCAGATCCTGGCGATAGCAACCAGCAGGTCCGGCGCGCGGTTCCAGCCCGCCCGGCGAGTGGTTCCAGCCGGTCCGGCGCGCGGTTTCAGCCCGTCCGGCGAGTGGATCCAGCCCGTCCGGCGTTTGAGGACGAGCCGCGAAGCGGCGATGCGCCGGACACCCGAAGGGCCCTGGACGAGTTTCCTCGTCCAGGGCCCAAGAACGTCCCCCCTAGCGGGAGCGCTACTCGCTCTTGATGGCCAGCAGCGGATTCAGCCGCGCCGCGCTGCGGGCCGGCCACATCGCCGCGAGGACGCCGACCAGGGCCGCGATCCCCAGGAAGATCGCGATGCGGCCGAACGGGATCTCCATGGTGTACGTCGCCATCGCGTCGGTGATGCTGCTGCCGATCGCCCAGGCCATGAAGATCCCGAGACCGATGCCGAGCACCGCGCCGAACAGCGAGATGATGACCGCTTCGAGGCGCACCATCTGCTTGACCTTCGCGCGGTCGAGGCCGATGGCCCGCAACATGCCGATCTCGTGCTTCCGCTCGAAGACCGACATGGCCAGGGTGTTGATGACACCGAGCACCGCGATCAGGATGGCCATCCCCAGGAGCCCGTACAGCATGTTGAGAATCATGTTGATGCCGCCCGCGACCTGGTTGCTGATCGCGGCCTTGTCCTGGACGGTGATGGCGGGGTTGTCGCCCAGGGCGTCGATGATGGCGTTCTCGGCCTTGTCGGAGGTGCCGTCCTTCATCTTCACCAGCACCTGCTTGTCGACGACCTTGTCGAGGTGCGGGTCGACCACGGAGGTGGGCGCGACGACGCCGCTGAGCATCTCGTTGCCCTCGTAGACCCCGGCGACCTTCAGCTTGACCGTCTTGTGGTCGGCGTCGAACTTCAGCGGGAAGGTGTCGCCCGCCTTCAGGCCCTTGTCCTTGGCGGTGTCCTCGTCGATGAGCGCGCCGCCGGCCGCGAGGCCGTCCACCGAGCCGCTGGTGAAGTCCGGACCGACCAGCTTGCCGAAGGTCTTCGGGTCGACGCCGGAGACGGTGGACCAGCTGCCGTCGACCTCGCCGTCCGCGGTGCGCAGCGGGGTGGTCGCCTCGACCTCGGGGAGCTTGTCCAGCTTCCCGCGGACCTCGGGGGTCAGCGACTCGAAGTTCGCCATCGAGACGCTGTAGTCGGCCTTCAGGTAACCGGCCGCCATCTTGTCGATGGCGCTGCCCATGGACATCGCGACGACCGTCATCGCCGTGATGAGGGTGAGGCCGATCATCAGGGCGGAGGCGGTGGAGGCGGTGCGGCGCGGGTTGCGGACCGAGTTGAGGCGGGACAGCTTGCCGGTGACGCCGAACGTCTTCAGGAGCGGCGCCGACGCGGCGATGAACGGGCGGGACAGCAGCGGCGTGAGGACGATGACGCCGACGAGGATGACCGCCGCGCCCCCCGCCATCACGTAGTTGTCGTCGTTGAAGAGCAGCAGCGCGCCGAGGGCGACGACGATCGAACCGATGGTGTTGCGGACGATCAGGCCGCGCGTCGTCGGCGTCGCGTGGACGCTGTTCATGGCGGCGACCGGCGGGATCCGGGCGGCGCGGCGGCCCGGCAGCCAGGCGGCCAGCATGGTGACGACCACACCGATCAGGAGCGCGGCGAGCACGGTCGTCGGGCCGATGACGAGGGGTCCGTCGGGCAGCGAGGCGCCGCCGGAGTTCATCAGGGCCTGCAGGCCCACGGCCACGCCGATGCCGAGCGCGAAGCCCGCGACGGCGGCGACCAGGCCCACGAGGAACGCCTCGATGAGCACGGAGCGCGTCACCTGGCGGCGCGAGGCGCCGACGGCCCGCATGAGGGCGAGTTCCTTGGTGCGCTGGGCGACCAGCATGGTGAAGGTGTTGGCGATGATGAAGATGCCGACGAAGAGCGCGATGCCGGCGAAGATCAGCAGGACCTGGCTCATCGAGCTGGTCCCGCGCTCGATCATGTCGTCCTGCTCGGCCTTGAGCTCGCCGCCCGTCATCAGTGAGGCGTCCTTCGGCAGGAGCTTCCCGACCGAGCTCTTCAGGGCCGCCTCGGACGTGCCGGGGGCCGCCTTGACGTCGATCTCGTCGTAGCCGCTCTTGTTGAGCTCCTTGAGCGCGGTCCTGTTGTCGAAGACCACCAGGCTGCCGCCCGCGACCACGCTGCCGTCGTCGGTGTCGAAGACGCCGCTGACCTTGGCGGTCCGCACCGGACCGTCGGTGGAGTAGCGGACGGTGTCGCCCACCTTGTAGCCGGTGCGCCCGGCGGTCCTGCTGTCCAGGGCGATGTCGCCGCGGGACTTCGGGGCGGTGCCCGCGGTGAAGTCGTAGCGCGGGTCCTTGCCGCCCTTGCCCGGGTAGTAGTTGGTGCCGGTGGTGCCCCACTGGCCGCCGACCAGCTTGCCGTCCTTGTCGGCGAGCGCGGTGAAGCCGCTGACGGACCCGATGGCGGAGTCCGCGCCGGGCAGGTCCCGGGTCTTCTTCAGGAGGGCGTCGGTGAGCTTGGAGCGCTGCTCGCCGCCGTCGGATGAGTCGTCGGATGAGCTGCCGTCGGACTGGATGGCCACGGAGACGTGGTCGAAGCTCTTCGCCGACTTGTTCTTGTAGGCGTTGCCGAAGGTGTCGGTGAAGACGAGGGTGCCGGAGACGAAGGCGACGCCGAGCATGACGGCGAGCACGGTCATCAACAGCCTGGCCTTGTGCGCGAGCACGTTGCGCAGGGCGGTACGGAACATGGGAGTCAAGTCCTGGTGAGGGGAGGGGCGCGAAGGACGCGGGGGCTCGGGGAGGCGCCGCCTAGGGGCGCGGGGAACTGCGCGACCAGCCACGAACGGCCCGCAGTCCCGACGAATGCCCGGCCTCGACGGCGGTGGGGTACCGCCCGAGGCCGAGCCACGAACTAGCTGGTCCGGCCCTTCGCGTCGAAGTGCTTCATCCGGTCGAGCACCCCGTCCGCCGTGGGCCGGTGCATCTCGTCGACGACCCGCCCGTCCGCGAGGAAGATCACGCGGTCCGCGTACGACGCGGCCACCGGGTCGTGGGTGACCATCACGACGGTCTGCCCCAGGTCGCGCACCGAGTTGCGCAGGAAGCCGAGGACCTCGGCGCCCGAGCGCGAGTCGAGGTTTCCGGTCGGCTCGTCGCCGAAGATGATCTCCGGCTGGGAGGCGAGCGCGCGGGCCACGGCGACGCGCTGCTGCTGGCCGCCGGAGAGCTCGGTGGGGCGGTGCTTGAGGCGCCCGGAGAGGCCGACCATCTCGATGACCTGCTCCAGCCACTCCCGGTTCGGCTTGCGGCCCGCGATGTCCATCGGCAGCGTGATGTTCTCCAGGGCGGTCAGGGTCGGCAGCAGGTTGAACGCCTGGAAGATGAAGCCGATCTTGTCCCGGCGGAGCTTGGTGAGCTGCTTGTCCTTGAGCGTGGACAGCTCGGTCTCGCCGATGCGCACGGAGCCGGAGCTGAAGCTGTCCAGGCCCGCGACGCAGTGCATCAGGGTCGACTTGCCGGAGCCCGAGGGGCCCATGATCGCGGTGAACTCGCCCTGCCCGAAGTCGACGGAGACGCGGTCCAGGGCGACCACCTGGGTCTCGCCCTGTCCGTACACCTTGGAGAGTTCCGTGGCGCGCGCCGCCACGGCGGTGGCGCGGGTGGCGAAGGGGGTGGTGGTCACGGGACGAGCTCCTGTCGGGACGGCGTGTGGGGACGTACTCCATCGTCCTGGCCGATCAGCGCCCTGGAGTCACCCCCTGATCCGGTTCCGGGGGCCCTCTCCAGTCGGACTTGAGGCCGCCCTGTCATACCTGGGGATGACACGTATCCCTGATGCGGAAAGGGGGAGAAAGGGGGGACGGGGCCGTCAGGGAGGCTAAATTCCGTCATTCCGTGCAGAGGCCCACGAGACCGGCCGAGACCGGGGAAAGGCCTCCGGCATGTGCCGATGGAGTGAGCCGAGGACTGATGCACCCTCAGACGTCAATAAAATAAGACAACATCGGGCTCTCTCTCCGCTGTTCGGGGGATGCCTCCCGATAGGGTCGAAGCCTCGACGCGGAGCCCATGGCCTGCCCGGATGGTGGAATGCAGACACGGCGAGCTTAAACCTCGCTGCCCCTCGGGGGCGTGCCGGTTCAAGTCCGGCTCCGGGCACTTCCGCTGCACTCCGCCGCCCTCGCGTGCGGCTCGTGCGGGCGTTGCGCGACGGCCCAGGGCCGCCTCCTCCGATTGCTGATGTCTCATCAGATCGTGTTCTCCACATCCCTGTTGAAGCGGGCCGCGGTGTGCAGATCGGTCTCGATCGCCGCCGCGGTCTCGCGCAGTACGGGGAGCAGGGCGTCGCGGGTCGCGGACGCCGGGCCCGAACCGGCGTGCCGCGCCACGTTCAGCGCCGCGACGACCCTGCCCCGCGCGTCCCTGACCGGCACGGCGACCGAGCGCAGGCCCTCCTCCAGCTCCTGGTCGGCGACGGCGTGGCCGTCGGCGGCGACCCGGTCGACGAGCCGGGCGAGCTCGCCGGGGTCCGTCACGGTGTGCGGGGTGAGGGCGCGCGGTGGCGCGGCCCGCAGGCGGCGGGCGCGCTCCGCGTCCGGGAGCCCGGCGAGCAGGACCCGTCCCATGGCGGTGGCGTACGCGGGGAAGCGGGTGCCGACCGTGATGTGCACGCTCATGACGCGCACCGTCGCCGCCCGCGCGACGTACAGGATGTCCGTGCCGTCCAGGACCGTCACCGACGCCGACTGGTGCACCCGGTCCGTCAGGTCGCGCAGGTGCGGCTCGGCCAGTTCGGCGAAGGTGAGCCGGGACAGGGCGGCGTGGCCCAGCTCCAGGATGCGGGGGAGCGGGCGGTACAGACGGCCGTCGTGGGCCGCGTACCCGGCGAGCTCCAGGGTGCGCAGGCAGCGCCGGGCGGTGGCCCTCGGCAGCCCGGTGGCCGTGGCGAGCGCGGTGAGCGGCAGACCGTCGCCGCGGGCCTCGCCGAGGGCGCGCAGCACGGTGAGGCCGCGGGCCAGCGACTGCAGGAATCCGGCGCCGAGGTCGGCCTTGGCGGCGAGGTCGGCCCTGGTGGCGAGGGGGTCGGGCGCGTCCGGCGGCGCCGACGGCCTGGGTGAAGCCGACGCCCTGGGTGAAGCCGACACCCTGGGTGCAGCCGACGCCCCGGATGAGGCCGACGGCCCAGGTGAAGCCGACGCCTCCGCCTGGGCGGGCACCGCACGTGCGGCCCCCAGGGACGCCAGGTGTTCCGCCTCCGCGCGCAGTCGCGGCAGCATCGCCTCGGCGAGGCCGGTCGCCGTGTGTCTGCTGGTGTGGCTGACCACCGAAAGCGCGTACCGGATGCGGCCCGCGCCGTCGCGTACCGGGACCGCCACCGCGATCAGGCCCGGCTCGATCAGCTGGTCGTCCAGGGCCCAGCCCGTCTCCCGGGAGCGGGCCACGCGGGACGCGAGGTCCGGCAGGTCCGCCGGCGCGGGGCCCGGCGGCAGGGCGGGGAAGGCGTCCGCCGTGGTCCCCGCGGCGACGCGGGCCCGCCACGCTCCCCACCGCTCCTCGTCCCACGCGTCCGCGAACAGCGCGCCGGGCGCGCACCGTTCGGGCGGCAGCAGGTCGCCGATGCGGAAGACGACCGACATCGCGCGGCGCCGCGCGGCCTGCGTCACGAAGCGCACCCCGTCGCCGTCGGGCACGGCGAGGGAGACCGACTCGTCGAGCTCGTCCGCGAGCCGCGCGGTGCGCGCAGCCACCTCGCCGGTCAGGCCGCTGGCCGCGAGGTAGGCGTTGCCGAGCTCCATGAGGCGGGGGGCGAGGCGCAGTTCCTGGCCGCGCACGCGGACGTAGCCGAGGTGGTCCAGGGTCGCCACGACCCGGTCGACCGTGGAGCGGGCCAGGCCCGTGGCGCGGACGAGGTCGCTCGCGCGGGCCCCGTCCGTCACCGTGAGTGCGCGCAGGACGGCGAGACCGCGCTCCAGGGGGCGTACCGACTCTTCGGGCATGGCGCCGCTCCTCGTGTCCGGGCCGGGGGCGGGTCCGCGAAATCGGGTGCCGCACGACCGTTGACAGCGCGCGGCCGCGCCCAGAGACTCCCGTCAGCACATTATGAACAAAAGTTCACCAGGCGAACAAGTTCCCAACCGGACAAGCTGCCAGGCGAACAAGCCGCAAGGCGAACAGGGCGGACAAGACGCCGAGCCGACCGAGAGGGCGATCGATGCGCACCACCGTCGGGATCATCGGAGCCGGGCCGGCCGGGCTGCTCCTCGCCCGCCTGCTGCACAACGCGGGCATCGGCTCCGTCGTCCTGGAGAGCCGCGACCGCGCGTACGTGGAACAGCGCCAGCGCGCCGGAATCCTGGAACAGGGCACCGTCGACGTGCTGCGCGAGGCCGGGGCGGGGGCCCGCATGGACCGCGAGGGGCTCCCGCACGACGGCATCGAGCTGCGCTTCGACCGCCGCAGGCACCGCGTCGACTTCCCCGCGCTGACGGGCGGCAGATCCGTCATGGTCTACGCGCAGACCGAGGTCTGCAAGGACCTCATCGCCCTCCAGCTCGCCGAGGGCGGCCCGCTGCTCTTCGGAGCGGAGGCGCTGGAGGTGACGGGCGCGGAGACCGACAACCCGGTCGTCCGCTTCCGGCACGAGGGGCGCGAGGGGCGCGAGGGGCGCGAGGAGAGCCTGGCGTGCGACTACGTAGTGGGCTGCGACGGCTTCTGGGGGGTCGCCCGCAAGGCCATACCGGAGGGGCTCTCCCGGACGTTCGAGCGCACGTACCCCTTCGGCTGGCTCGGCATCCTCGCCGACGTCCCGCCCTCCCACGACGAGCTGGTCTACGCCCGCCACGACCGGGGCTTCGCCCTCCTCTCCATGCGGTCGCCGACCGTCACGCGCGCGTACCTCCAGGTCCCCGACGGCACGGCGGCACAGGACTGGGCCGACGAACGGATCTGGGCCGAGCTCGACCGCCGCCTGGAGACCGACGACTCGGCGTGGGCGCTGCGGCGCGGACCCGTCCTCGCCAAGTCCGTCACGCCCATGCGCGGCTACGTCCACGAGCCCATGCGGCACGGCCGCCTCTTCCTCGCCGGGGACGCGGCGCACATCGTCCCGCCGACCGGCGCCAAGGGCCTCAACCTCGCGGTCGGCGACGTCGTCACCTTCGCCCGCGCGCTGATCCGGTACCGCGAGAAGGGCGACCCGAGCCGCCTCGACGCGTACTCCGAGACCTGCCTGCGCCGCGTCTGGCAGGCCGAGCGCTTCTCGTACGAGATGACGGCCCTGCTCCACCGCGCGCCCGACGCCACGCCCTTCGAGGACCGCGTCCAGCTGGCCCGGCTCGACCGGATCACCACCGCACGTGCCGCCGAGGCCGACCTCGCGGAGGGCTACACCGGATTCCCCCTGGACCCCTGAGGACCCGACTGTCGAGGGCCCGACCACCGAGGACCGGCAGGACCACTGAGGACCGGCAGGACCACCGAGGACCGGCAGGACCGGCAGGACCGGCCAGAAGGAAGAACCCGTGACCCCTCCGACCCCTTCAACCCCTCCGCCCCCTTCCCCCGAGCGCACCTTCCGATCCGTCGCCCCCGTCATCGCCCTGTGCTGGCTCGTCGTCTTCTTCGACGGGATGGACGTCAATCTCTACGGCGCCGTCCTTCCGCACCTCGTCGACGACCCCGACCTGGGCTTCACCCCGTCCACCGCGGGCACCATCGGCTCGTGGACCACCTTCGGCATGCTCGTCGGCGCCCTCGGCTGCGGCACCCTCACCGACTGGGCCGGACGCAGGCCGATGGTGACCGGCAGCGTCGTCCTCTTCTCGGTGGGCTCCGCGCTCTGCGCGCTCGCGCCGGGGGCCGCCTTCTTCGGCGCGGGGCGGTTCGTCTCCGGGCTCGGGCTCGGCGGGCTCATGCCGATCGGGCTCGCGATCGTCGCCGAGTTCGCGCCGCCGCGCCGGGCCGCGCTCGCCACCGGCCTCATGATGACCTCGTACCACGCGGGCGGCATGGTGGCGACGGGCCTCGGCCTCGCGCTCGGCCCCGGCCACGGCTGGCGCCTCGTCTTCTGGACCGGCGTGCTCCCCGCGGCGGTCGCCGTGCCGCTGGTGTGGAAGTGGCTGCCCGAGTCGCCGGGCGTGCTGCTCGCCAAGGGGCGCGCCCGGGAGGCCGATGCGGTCGCCGCCCGCTACCTGCTGCCGGCCCCGACGCCCGCCGAGGCCCCCGAGGCCGGGGCGAGGGGCCGCTTCGCCGCCGTCGCCGCGCTCTTCGCCCCGGGGCGGCGCCTGGCGACCCCGCTCCTGTGGCTCGCCTCCTTCGCCGGGCTGCTCCTCGTCTACGGCGTCTCCACCTGGCTCCCCGAGCTCATGCGGGCCTCCGGCTACTCGCTCTCCTCCTCCGTCACCTTCCTCATGGTGATCAACGCGGGCGGCATCGTCGGCATGCTGGCCGCCGGGCGCACCGCGGACCGCTTCGGCGCGGTCAGGGTCTCCGCTGTCTGGTTCCTGCTGACCGCGTGCGGCGCCTTCCTGCTCAGGGCCCAGCTGCCCCTCGGCGTCGCGTACGCCGTCGTCTTCTTCACCGGCATCTGGCTCTTCTCCGCGCAGGTCATGGTCTACGCGGCCACTGCCCAGGTCTATCCGCCCGCGCAGCGCGCCACGGGGCTCGGCTGGGTCACCGGCGTCGGGCGCACCGGGGCGGTCGTCGGGCCGTGGCTCGGCGGGGCGGTGGTCGCGGGCGGCGACGCCTCGCTCGGCTTCACCACCTTCGCGGTGGCCGCGGTGCTCGGCGCCGTCGCCGTCTCGCTGGTGCCACTCGTGCGGGGGAAGGGTTCCGATCCGGGAACAGTGCGGGCCGTCCCACGCGTTCTCGGTCAGAGTGAGGGAAAGATCCTCCCCAAGCACTAGGCTCATCCTTTTGCCTACGCATTACTCTTGGAGCAAAGCCACACCCGGTGGCCATGGAGGAGTGAAATGAGGAGCAGTAACCCGGTCTTCTCGCGACGGGGGTTCAGCCGCGACAACGGCTACGCCGGCTTCGGCGCGCAGCCGCAGGCCGGGGGACCCGCAGCCGCGACCCAGACCCACCAGGGCAACCCGTACGTGCAGGGCAACCCGTACGCCGGAGGCCAGCAGGCCCCCGCGGGCAACCCCTACGCCACCAATCCGTACGCCCAGCAGGACGCGCAGTACGGAGCGCCCCAGGCGCCCGTGACCACGTCCGGCCGCATGACGATGGACGACGTCGTCATGCGCACGGCGACCACGCTCGGCACGCTCGTGGTCACGGCCGCGATCGCCTGGGCGCTGCTGCCGGTGGACGACGCCAACATCGGCAAGTCGTACGGCATCGCGATCGGCGCCGGTCTCATCGCGATGGTGCTCGGCCTCGTCCAGGCCTTCAAGCGCAAGGCCTCGCCCGCGCTGATCCTGACGTATGCCGCCCTGGAGGGCGTCTTCCTCGGCGTCGTCTCCAGCGTCGTCGACAACCGCATCGCGAGCGGCGCGGCCATGCAGGCCGTGCTCGGCACGATGGCCGTCTTCATCGGCGTCCTCGTGGCGTACAAGGCGGGCTGGATCCGCGTCAACCGGCGCTTCTACGGCTTCGTGATGGCCGCCGCGATGGGCTTCCTGCTGCTGACCGCCGTGAACCTGCTGTTCATGGTCTTCGGCGGCGGTGACGGTCTCGGCTTCCGCAGCGGCGGCCTCGGCATCGTCTTCGGCATCGTCGGCATCCTGCTCGGCGCCTGCTTCCTGGCCCTGGACTTCAAACAGGTCGAGGACGGCATCGCGTACGGCGCGCCGAAGGAAGAGGCCTGGCTCGCCGCGTTCGGTCTGACGATGACCCTCGTCTGGATCTACATGGAGTTCCTGCGCCTGATCGCGATCTTCTCGGGCAACGACTGAGACTGATCGAGGCACTCCCTGAACGACCGAAGGGCCCGCGGACCGGAAACGGTCCGCGGGCCCTTCGCCGTGCCAGGGAGCGGGTGTGCGAGGGAACGGGTCAGAGGAGTTTGCGGGCGGCCCGCCTGAGGTCGTACTCGTGGATGATCGCTTTCGCGTGGCCGTATGCGAGGTTATGTTCGGTGCGGAGCCAGCTCACCTTCTCCTCGAAGCGGAAGAGAGAGGGGCCGTCGTCCACGGCGCGGAGCCAGTCGGACACTTCACGACCGGTGCATTGGGGGATTCGGGCGAGCAGATTGCGGTGGGTCTCCTCGGAGAAGACTTGGGACATCGGCGCCTCCGGACGCGTCGCGATGTGTTCCGTCCTTCACGACACCGTGCCTGAGCGCCGGGGCGTTGGCAACAGTCCCGGGAAGGCGCATAAGGTCGCGGGGTGCTCGATACGACGCCTTTGACGGCCGCAGTGGACCATTTCGCCGACCGCCTGCGGGCCGCGCCGCAGAGCCGCCTGCAGCGCGGAGCGGCGACCGAAGCGCTCGCTCTGGCCAGGGAGTTGGCGCTGTACGCGCAGCGCATCGAGGAGCCGGAAGCGGAGCCGCGGGAGATGCCGGACGCGGGCATGTTCGCCGCGGCCGACCAGATCACCGTCGCGGGGCGCGATCTCGCCCTCGTACTGACGGATCCCCAGGAACTGACGCGGGCGCTGGAGCTGGTGGCGCAGGCGCAGAAGCGGGCCGGGGTGTGACACCGGCCCCGCTGCTGTGACACCGGCCCCGCTGTCCGCGGCCGTCAGACAGGCTCTCAGACCGAGGCGATGACCCGGTCGGCCAGAATGTAGATGTTCTCGGTGCCGCACTCGAAGGTCAGGGCGTACGCGCCCGAGATGCCGGAGCCGCCGAGCAGGACCGGGGTCCGGCCCTCGCTCAGGGCCGTCGCCAGGAGCTCCGCGGTCTCTCGGTGGCCGGGGGTCATGCACAGCGTCGTACCGTCCGCGAAGACGTAGACGTCCAGGGTGCCGAGGGGGCCCGGGCGGACGTCGGCGAGGGCGGTGCGGGCGTCGGCAAGCTCCTCGAGGCGCGCGACCGTGCGCTCGTGGTCGCCGTGCTCCTCGGGCGTCGGCGTCTGCACCGGAACGAAGTCCGGGTGCGAGGGGTGACGGCGGCGGGCGGCGGCCAGCTCCGGGGAGTCCCCGGCGAATTCCTCGGTGCCCCCCGGGTCGGCGAAGGGCTCGGTGACCGGTTCGAGGCTGTCCGACTCCAGGCCCGCGAAATCGGCCTGGCGCGGCAGGAACAGTTCGTCGGCGATGCCGTCGGGCAGGCCGGAGAGGCCGCTGAGCAGCGTCGGCCCGTCGGCGCCCTCACGGGCCTCCTGGGCGGCCCAGAAGGCGCGCGCCTCGGCGAGCTCGCGCTCGCGCTCCTCGGCGAGGGCCTCGGTCACGGCCGCGCGTATCTCGTCGGTGTCGACCGAGGTGCGGGCGCCCGGCACCAAGGGGTGCGGGCCGCCCGTGGCGCGGCTTTCGGCCAGCTCGGCGTGCAGGGCTGTGATCTCGGCGAGCTGCTTCCGCAGACCGTGCACCGCGTGCAGGGCAGCGGCACCCACGGCCGTGGCAGCGGCCGTGGAGAGCAGCAGGGCAAGAGGCAAGGCGCTCACTGACGTACTCCCGGTTTCAAGTCGACCCCCGACTTCCTACATCAGCTTGAAGCCTGCACGATCCACCTGTCAGTGCATTACGTCACGAATTGGACAGGTCTTTGGGCCCGAGGTTTACCCCCGGATGGGCTTTGAGCTGGTCGTATGCCTCTCCCTCAGGAGATAGGTCACATCCTGGGGGAGATTGGGTCACGAAGTGATGCAGAGACGGAGCGTCAGCCCCGTGAACTGTGTGTCATCGAAAAGGGGGCTGTCGTCAGTCCCGCGACCGCGGCCCGTGCCCACCTGGCCCGCCGCCGACCAGGGAGCGGCCTGCGAGTGCGCCGAGCGCCGCCTGAGCCCGCGACCCCGGCTCCGCCACGTACGTGACCAGGGCCTGGTCCGGCTCGTCGGGCAGGCGGAGTGTCTCGCGGAGCAGGGGCAGCTCGCCGGTCGCGGGGTGGCGTATCCGCTGGATGCCGTGGGAGTTCTCCCGTACGTGGTGTTCGGCCCACAGGCGGCTGAAGTCGGCGCTGCGGACGGAGAGTTCACCCAGGAGGCCGCACAGCCGGTCGTCGCAGGGATAGCGGCCCAGGTCCATGCGCAGCGCGGCCACGGTGTCGCGGGCCGTCTGCTCCCAGTCCGGGTACCGCTCTCGGGCGCCCGGGTCGAGGAAGTGGAGCCAGGCCACGTTGCGCCGCTCGGCGGGCAGGGCGTCGAAGTCGCCGAACAGTACATGGGCCAGGCGGTTGGAGGCCAGGATGTCGAGGCGCCGGCCGAGGACGTAGGCGGGCACCTCGTCGAGCGCCCCCAGCAGCACCTGGATGCCCGCGCGGACCGTCTGCGGGGCCGGATCCTGGGCGGGCGAACCGCCCAGGGCACGCGTCAGGTGGCCCAGGTGCGCGCGCTCGGCGGCGTCGAGCCGCAACACCCCGGCGACCGCGTCGAGGACGCTGTCGGAGACGTTCTGGGACCGGCCCTGCTCCAGCCGTACGTAGTAGTCGACGCTGACTCCCGCCAGCTCCGCCAGCTCTTCCCGGCGCAGACCGGGCACGCGCCGCCGCCCGCTGAACGGACGTACGCCGACGTCCTCCGGGCGCAGGCGGGCGCGCCGGGACCGGAGGAACGTGGCGAGTTCGGTGCGGAAGTCCATGACTCAAGTGTCGGCCAAGCCCCCAAGCCTGGTTCTGCCGGACCCAGGGTCGAACAGAGCCCTGGGCAGGCGTGCGCGCTCCGAGCAGAGTCGAGACCACCAACAACCGGCACCGCACGCACACGCAAACGCATGCACACGCATGCACACGCATGCACACGCATGCACACGCATGCACGCACACACGCATACACGCACCCGGAGAACACCATGACCACCATGACGACCGCGACCGCGACCACGACGGCGTCGCAGACCACCTCGTCCGCCCGGCCCCTTACCGGCAGGGTGGCGGTCGTGACCGGAGCCTCCAGCGGCATCGGCGCGGCCACCGCGGACCTGCTGGCCGCGCAAGGAGCCCAAGTCGCCCTGCTGGCCCGGCGCGGTGACCGCCTGGCCGAGCACGTGGCGCGCATCGAGGCGGCCGGCGGCACCGCGCTCGCCGTCCCGGCGGATGTGACCGAGCCCGCCTCGGTCGCGGACGCCGCCACCCGCGTCCGGGAACGCTTCGGCCATGTCGACCTCGTCGTCAACAACGCGGGCCTCGCCCTGCCCGACCTCCTCGGCCGGGCCGCCGGTACCAACTGGCGGCGCATGATCGAGGTGAACGTCACCGGTGCCTGGGCCGTCGTGGAGGCCTTCGTGCCGGACCTGCTCGCCGCGGCGGCCGACCGGGGCCACGCGGACCTGGTCACCGTCTCGTCCGCGGCCGCGCAGACCGTCCTGCCCGGCTTCGGCGGCTACGCCGCGAGCAAGGCCGCCCTCAGTCACCTCTCCCGCAACCTGCGCGCCCAACTCGCCCCCGGTGACGTACGGGTGACCACCATCGAGCCGGGCACCGTGGACACCGAACTGCGCGACCACATCGACGACCCCGCCATCAGCGCCGCCGTCCAGGAAGCCGTGGGCTCCATCGAGAAGATCCCCAGCGGGGCCGACGTCGCCGAACTGATCGCCTTCGCCGTCAGCCGCCCCCGGCACGTCAACCTGTCGCAGATCTCCGTCCTGCCGACGCGCGAGGTCTAGAGCCCTACGCGAGGTCTAGAGCCCTAGATGAGTAGTTCCGATGTGGCTCAGTGGTCGTAGGCGATCAGTGAGCGGGTGATGGGTGCGCCGATGGTGCGGTTGTGCCAGATCGCGCAGG